>JAZNRW010000075.1:0-2579 GCA_045590835.1 Faecousia sp. | reverse complement strand
TCTGCCTGCCTTTGTGGTAGCCAGAAACGGTGAGCCTGTTGCTAAGATCGCAAACGGCGACTCCGTAGTTCTGTTCAACTTCCGTGGCGACCGGGCCCAGGAGATCAGCCTGGCCTTTGACCGGAAGGACTTTGACAAGTTCGACCGTCCCGGCTACACCGGCGTGAAGTTTGCCGGTATGCTTCAGTACGACGGCGACCTGAATATTCCCGAGCACTATTTGGTGCAGCCCCCTGTGATCCAGAACACCCTGACCGAGGTGCTGTGCGATGCCGGCATCCATGAGTATGCGGTATCTGAGACCCAGAAGTACGGCCATGTGACCTATTTCTGGAACGGCAACCGTTCCGGCAAGGTTTGCGAGGAGCTGGAGGTCTACGAGGAGATCCCCTCCGATGTGATCCCCTTCGAGCAGGCGCCTGCCATGAAGTCTAAGGAGATCACCGAGAAGGTGGTTGAGGCCATGGCTTCCAAGAAGTATGAATTTATCCGCTGCAACTTCCCCAACGGCGACATGGTGGGTCACACCGGCGTTATGGACGCTGTGGTCTACGCCATGGAGTGCGTGGATAACGGCCTGAAGGCGATCATCGAGGCTGCTGACAAGTACGGCTACACCGTGCTGATCACCGCCGACCACGGCAACGCAGACCAGATGACCGAGACCAAGAAGGGCAAGACCTCTGTCCGTACTGCCCACAGCCTGAATCCCGTGCCCTTCATCATTTATGATACCGACAAGACCTGGACTGTGGCAGAAGGCGCATTCGGTCTGGCAAATGTGGCTCCCACCGTGGTCAAGATGATGGGCCTGACCGCCCCCGATTGCTGGGAAGACAGCATGATCTAACCCATACGAATACCCGATTTTTCTTAGGAGGTACTGATCTATGGTTCGACACAACAACGAAAACGGCTCTGTAAACATCAGCACCAGCGTATACACCGACATCGCCGGCACCGCTGCCATCAACTGCCTGAGCGTGAAGGGCATGGTGGCCCGATCTGTATCCGACGGCGTTTATCACCTACTGCGGAAGGAGTCCATGGGTAAGGGCGTCCGGGTGGAATTTCACGAGGACGGCACCATCTCCATCGACCTGCACATCATGGTAGGCGACGGCGTGAATTTGACTGCCGTTGGTAATGCCATCATCGACGAGGTCCGCTATATGGTCACAAAGTGCACCGGCACAGAGGTCCGGGCAGTAAATGTCTTTGTGGATTCCATTACCATTGGATAAAAATTCGGAGGTAACGACTATTGCGTCAGATAATTAACGGGGCTGATTTCCGTCGACTGATGATCAGCGCGGCTGCCTCTATTGAGATCAATAAACAGAAGCTCAATGAGCTCAATGTGTTCCCTGTGCCGGACGGCGATACCGGCACCAATATGTCCATGACCATCAACGCCGCCGCCGCTGACCTGCGGAAGGCGGAGGACCCCTCTCTGGAGAAGGCTGCAGACATCGCTGCCAAGGCCATGCTCCGGGGCGCCAGAGGCAACTCCAGCGTGATTCTGTCCCTGCTGCTGCGGGGCATCTCCCGGAAGCTGAAGGGCGCTGACCGCTGCGACGGCGTACTGTGGGCCAACGCCCTGCAGGAGGGCGTGGATGCCGCCTACAAGGCAGTGATGAAGCCTGCCGAGGGCACCATTCTGACGGTGGCAAGACTTGCCGCTGCCAAGGCGCTGGAAGCCGCTGCGGAAAACAACTACTTCGAGTTCGTCCACGCCGCTGCCATTGAAGAGGCAAAGGTAGCTCTGGCCGACACCGTTAACCAGAACCCGGTACTGAAGAAGGCCGGCGTGGTGGATGCCGGCGGTAAGGGCTGGCTGGTGGCGCTGGAGGCGATGCTGAGCGCTCTGCGGGGTGAGGATATCGTAGCGCCCGAGGGCGGCGTGCAGGAGACGGCCGAAGAGGCAAACTTCTCCGACTTCGATACCGAGGACATCACCTTCACCTACTGCACCGAGTTCATCATCTCCCGGGAGAATGACAAGGATCCTGCCAAGCTCCGGGAATTCCTGTCCAGCCTGGGCGACAGCCTGGTGCTGGTGGATGATGAGGAGATCATCAAGGTCCATGTCCACACCAACGACCCCGGCAAGGCTATGCACGAGGCCATTGAATACGGCTCTTTTGTCACGGTAAAGATCGAAAATATGCGCCTGCAGCACACCGAAAAGGTGATGAGCGAGGCGGAGAAAGCTCCCAAGATCGCAGATCCTGAAAAGCCCCTGGGTGTGGTTTCCGTGTGCGCCGGTGAGGGTCTTGCGGATGTGTTTATGAATCTGGGCGTGGATGGCATCATCTCCGGCGAACAGACCATGAACCCCAGCACCCAGGACATTCTGGAGGCTGTGAACAAGGTTCCCGCGGAAACCGTTTTCGTTCTGCCCAACAACAAGAATATCATCATGGCTGCCCAGCAGATGGATGCGCTGACTCCCAAGAATGTGGTGGTCATCAGCTCCAAGACCGTGCCCCAGGGCGTCACCGCCATGCTGAACTTCAATCCGGAAGGCACTGTGGAAGAGAATACCGAGGCTATGACCGAGGCGCTATCCACCGTGG
>JAZNRW010000074.1:0-3357 GCA_045590835.1 Faecousia sp. | reverse complement strand
ATCTGCCAGTTCTTTCTGGGTGATCCCGGGATGCCCGGCAATTACGGACAGGACACCTTCCTGACCTCTTTTTTTGCTGCCGATGCGGTGTGATATATAGTGTCCGCAACGGTCCAGGAGACTGCCAAGGCTGTTGTCGTGGGTATGATGCTTATGCTTTACATGATGTTCTTTCATGGTATTACCTCCTGTCTTTGATAATAAGGTACCATACTATTTATAAAATGTCAAGGTACCTAATTAATTTATTTAAAAATAACCGGCGGTCCGAATTGGGATCGCCGGTTGTGCTGTACAAGGGTACTATTACATATGACTGTCCGGTATCGTATTTAGAAATTCCTCATAAAACAGCTTCGCGGCTTCGTTATCCGTTTCATTATAATACAGATATTCATCAAACCGGCAGTTGGGATCAGAAACAGTCACGTCAAAGGTATCCGACGGCATCAGGTTTTTTGCGTAGCGCGGTGCGATGCAGATGCCTTTTCCCATGGCCACGAGGAACAATGCGGTAGGGAGATTGTCCACTTTAATGATGGAGATCTGACCCTTTGTTGCTTTTTCTGCCAGCATCCAGTTCTGGGCATAGGGGCCGAACAGCTCCTGCGCATGAGGCACGATGATAGTCTGACCTGCCAACTGATGCAGATAAATGGCGGAGGTGGAAATCAGCGGATGTTGGGGCGGCAGAATGGCATGGGTTCCGTGGCGGCGCACAAAAATGCGATGGATGTTATCAGGGATATCGTGATAGACGCATGGAGTGAAGAAAATATCGCACTCGGAGACCACATGACTGGGGGTACTTCCGGAGAACACATCATATCTAAGCTCAATATCCGGGTAATGGCTGGAGAAAACCTTGAAAAAAGATCGGATGTGATTGGAGTACGAGAATTCCAATGCAATGCCGATTCTTACGGAGCCTTGAGTCCAGGCATTTTGACTGCGCAGGCGGCGCAGGGTACTGTCACATTTATTGATGAGATCGGGGACTTCTTTTGCAAGCACCCGGCCTGCCTCGGTTAGGGCAACACCGTGGGTGGTGCGGGCAAGCAGTTGGCTTCCCAGTTCTTTTTCCAGCTCCTGAATATGCTTGGTCAGCACGGATTGGGAAATATAGAGCGCGTCTGCTGCCTTGCTGTAGCTGAGCAGCTTGGACAGGACGAGAAATTCATAGAGCCTTCCGGTGTTCATAAGCTTTTGCCTCCTTTGCGTATGCAAGATAGTCTCTGGCAAATGCCAGAACATCCGGACTGGTGTTTGTTTTATGATAGAAAAAGCAGACAGAGGCATGATGGGGAAGATCCGCTACCGGAATGCAGACGGTATTGGGCGGAAGATCCATCATGTGTGTAGGATAAAGCAGAATCCCTTTTCCGATAGGAACCAGGAGCTTGCTGAATAAAACTGCGGTGTTGCTTTCGTAGAGGGAATAGTGGATCCCGGAATCCCGGAGGTTTTGTATCTGGAAATTCCGAATCGCACTTTCTGCGGTTTCAGGGTAGAGGATAAAGCGTTCTCCGTTTAACTCCCGAATGGATATCATAGAACGGTCCGCCAGCGGATGGAACCGGGGGAGAAGAACATATTCGCCGGGGGAACCGACGTACTGCCGAAAGAGACCCCGGGGGACGGGTTCATCCAACTCCAGTGCGAAATAAATATCCACGGAACCGGAAGAAAGCCCGTCTTCGATGCTGTATTGGCTGTCGTCCAAAAGCTCCAACTGCATATCCGGGTGATCCAGAACCAGTTTGTCGAGAAAAGGGCCCAGATGCAGAGGAAGGCTGGAACCGGTAACTGCAATGCGGAGCTTATGGTAGGCATGCTCCTTGGCCCTTTGCATATCCTGCCGAATAGACTGATACTGGACTAGAATGTCCAGAGCGCTGGGCAGCAGGTGTCTGCCGCTGTCAGTTAGGACCATTGCGGTGCCTGTACGGTGGAACAGCGGCATGCCGAGGTGATCTTCAAAACGTATAAGCCGGGCACTAAGGGTTGCAACGGAGATTCCCAAAACAGAAGAGGCTTCCTTCAGTGTACCATGCTGCGCAATGGCAGCAAACTCAGCTAATCGCTCTAAATCCATAACCGACCTCCTTCTCAAAAACAGAGAATAACAATATACAAAACGCAAGGAATAATAAGACAGTTCATGTGCCTGCAGTTCCATTATATTTTGTCCTAAAAGGTTTGTCAATAGCGGGATGCACAAAACACGCCTCGCTTTTTTGTGCACAAATGGTCAAAATAATTGAATAACAGACTTGAGAAAAGGGATTTATTTTGAAGAAAAATGGTGCTAAACTGTTTGTGCAAGATGAAAAAGACTGGAAAAATCACTGTCTTTGAATTTGTATAAATTACCGAGGAGGAACGAAAAATGAAAAAACTGCTTGCAATTATTCTCTCTTTTGCAATGCTGCTGTCTCTGGCAGCCTGCGGCGGTACCGCACCCGAATCACCCGAAGCCGGCGGCGAAGCTGCACCCAGCGAAGAGCTGGGCCTGATCGGCTTCTGCTCCGTCAGCCTGTCTGAGAGCATCTATGTGCTGACTCAGGAGGCGCTGGAAGAAAAGTTTGAAGGCAAGGCTGTGGTTCAGACCGTCAGCTGTGATAACGACTCTGCCACCCAGATCAGTCAGATCAAGACCTTTGTCACTATGGGTGCTGACATGATTATCATCAACCCCACCGACATCGATGCTCTGAGTGACGCCATCATCGAGGCTCACAATGCAGGTGTCAAGGTCTACATCAATGGTGCTACTTCCAAGAACCTGAGCGAAGAGTACTACGACTGCTGCACCGTCTCCAACGAGTACCTGATCGGTGCTTACGTTGCCCTGATCGCTAAGAACTGGATCGAAGCTCATGCTGATGAGCTGACTGCCGCCAACCCCAACTGGGAGCTGGCATTCCTGCAGTCCAGCCTGTCCGAGGAAACTCTGGAGCGCTCCGCCGGTGAGATGGCTATTCTGGAGCCCTACCTGAAGGACTACGAGGGCAACTATATTGATATCTCCGGCAACGTTGTCGACGAGGCCAACAAGGTTGAGAACCCCGCTTACTGCCAGATCGCAGCTGAGCGCTTTAACGGCAAGGTGGACGAGCAGGATCAGACCAACGGCGGCCTGAACGTTGCCAACATCCTGACCACCAACCCCAATACCCGCGTCTTCATCGCTTACAACTCTCTGGCTTCCACTCAGGGCGGCCAGTACATCGTGGATAATTATCCCGATCAGCTGAACGAGTTCGCGTTCTTCTCCTCCGGCGTTATGGGCAATGAGGCTGACTACATGGTCGGTGCCGTTTCCGCTACCGACGGCGTGACTCCCTCCGTCATGCG
>JAZNRW010000073.1:0-3220 GCA_045590835.1 Faecousia sp. | reverse complement strand
CGCAAGGCAAGGAAGATAAGGCAAAAAGCAGCAAAAAGAACTGCTGAGAGGCTGCTTAGGTTCGAATCCTCTCAGCCTTAGCATCCCTTTGGCAAGAGAGATTCGGTTTTGCAGCTTTTCTATCCACTCCTGCATCAGCCTGATCTGGTGCTCCAAGACACGGTTTCGGTCATAGTCCGGTGCATCCAGAATGCTGCGGATCTCGTTTGTAATTGGCTGTGCGGAGTACCGACCCAGGGGGAAGGTCAGAAGGTCAGGTCGGTATAGACGAAGGGGTGGTCGGTGAGCAAATCATGGGGATGGTCACTGCCAAAATATCCGTATAGGCATATGGTATAGCTGCCTGTGGCGAAGATGTGGTCAAAGTGGCCGGAGGTGGGCACGATGTCCAGGGCCTTTCTGCTATTTTTGGCCTCCTCGCTGATGATGCTAAAACCTGTGGGCGTCCAGCCGGAATCTGTGAAGAAGGGCAGGGAAGTATTGAAATCGCCGGTCAGCACCACGGGGATGCCCGGGAAATCCTGCTGCAAGGCAGTCATAAAGGCGTTGGTTTCCTCCATACACTGCGTCCGCAATTCGTTGACGCCAACGGGAGCGGCGGCGCCGGAGAGGGTGATGTTGCCGTCAGAATGCTCCGTTCTGTAGGACCAGTGGGTATTGGCTACAATGAAGGTATCGTCTGCGTTTTCCAGGGAGGAGAACTGCGCCCAGCTGATATTGCGCATATGGTAGGTATGGCGGAAGGCGGGGTCTGTCCACCAGTTGAATACCTTTATACCACTGTCGCTGACCTGGAATTTGTCCTGGCGGTACAGCAGGGATGTGTAGTTGACCTTGTCCTCGTAGGTGTCCAAATGTCTGGCGTAGCGGATGCCGTGGGTCTGCTCAATTTTGGCTAAGTAGCTGTCCAGCACTTTATCCCAGTTCTCATCGGCCTCCTGCAGACCCAAAATGTCCGGTGTGTAGGATACCAGCATACCGGCGAAAATCTCTGCCCGGTAACCGGCGCTGCGGTAGGTGCTGTCGGCAAAGGCGTCGGCCAGGATATTGGCAGACATAATGCGGGCGGTGGCATCGTCGGAGGCAGGACGGGAGGCTTCCAGGAAGGATTTTTGGAAGTACTCACCCTCGTCCAGGGCAAATTCCCGTCCGGTGAAAAGCTGCTTACACAGGTTATCTATGGCCTGTTCTCCAGAGTACGGTCCGCCGGCCAGGATCTGCAGCTTGCCGTCCTTTACTGTGATGGAGCATTCCATAATTCCGCCCTGTTCGTCAGAACGGTTGGTATCGCCAAGCAGGATCTCAAATTTCGAAGGCGCGGCTGCATCGGAGGTGGGGATTGGGAATGTGCCGTATTTTTGCATAATGTGGTCTGCCAGATTGTTGGCAAGATCGTAGAAATCCGGGTCGTTCTCGGGATAGACGACCACATATTTGGATAGCTCGGCGGATGCGAATTGGCTGGGCGCGCTTTCAGCGGCGCCGCCATCAGGGGATTGCCCGCAGCCGGCGGTCAGCGTCAGGCACAGGATGGTCAGAAGGGTCAGGCAAATGAGAATTGTTTTTTTCATAAGGAATGCCTCCTCGGTTTGTTTGTTCTATGGTATCACAACGGGGCGGAAGATGCAAGACCGGCGACGCATACGAAGTTTGCCTTCGAGGTGTCATTGCGAGCGCACCGGGCACCGCGACAGGAGTTTGCTGTCTTAAGGCATATTCTCCCCCCAGTCACGGCTATCGCCGTGCCCAGCCGCCTCAATGAGGGGGCCGGGGCTACGCAGTATTGTGATTGCTCAGCGGAATTTTGGTGCAGAAATTCCTGTTGCGGTACTCTATATTTTCTGCGGCTAATTCGCCTTGAAAATATAGACCGCTGCCACTTGCTTAGGTCGCTTTATCTGCCGCTGGCAGCGCTCCCATCGCTCCCCTTCGACTTCGTTTCGTAATGAATTATGGTATGATTGCCCCCGGAAATCATCTATATTTTAGATTCGCTGCGCGGAGCACCACGCTCAGGATGACACATTTCAGGAGATTGTAGAAAAGGACCGTCGAGGACGCCGGTCCCTACAGGGAAGAAACGTGTTGCCACGCCAGTTTGCGAACTGGCTTGCAATGACACGGGGTTGGGAGGCTTTAGGGGAGGAATTTTTGGGGGAAAAGTGGGAAAATCGGGTATTGCTATTGGGAAAAAGGTATTGTAAAATAATAGTGTCAAAAACGAAAACCTACAAGGAGGCGCGCTATGAATATTAATTATATACATCCTGCGGATCAATTGGTTATGTTTATGCAGCGGATCTACGACAAGGGTATGACCACCACTTCCGGCGGTAACCTGTCCATTCTGGACGAGGACGGAAACATCTGGATCACTCCCGCCGGCGTAGATAAAGGTACGCTCAACCGTAACGACATTGTCTGTGTCAAGCCCGACGGCACCACCGTGGGTATGCATCGCCCCTCTTCGGAGCTGCCTTTCCACGCAGCAGTCTATAAAATGCGCCCGGACCTGCGGGCTGTGCTCCACGCCCATCCTCCGGCACTGGTTTCCTTCTCCATCATCCGGCAGGTTCCCAATCTGAATCTGCTGCCCTCTGTGCAGAAGATGTGCCCCGAGGTGAAGATCGCCACCTATGCCGTCCCCGGCAGCGAGCAGCTGGGCGAAAACATCGGAAAATGCTTCGCGGAAAACTGCGATATGGTACTGCTGGAAAATCACGGCGTGTGCATCGGCGCGCCGGATATGTACACCGCCTTCCAGCGCTTTGAAACCCTGGAATACACCGCCCGGCTGGAGATTCTGGCTAACCGTATCGGTACGCCGGTGGCCCTGGATCAATCCGCCTACAAGATTTCCAACACCACCGTCCACACCAAAATGGACGATTTCATCCCCAGCAGCCACAGCGTCGAGGAACTGGCTGCCCGCCGGGATATGATTACCCTCATTCGCCGCTCCTACAAGCAGGGTCTGTTCACCGCCAGCCACGGCACTTATTCCGTGCGGCTGTCTGACGGCAGCTTCATCATCACCCCCTTTGGCGTGGATAGAGCCTATCTGGAGGAGGACGATCTGGTGCGGGTCAAGGCAGGCATGAAGGAAGTGGGCAAGACCCCCTCCCGGGCCGTGGGACTGCATCAGAGAATTTACGACCTCAATCCCGAGATCAGCGCCGTTTTGCTGGCGCATCCCGTTCACGCCATGGCCTTTGCCGTC
>JAZNRW010000072.1:0-3085 GCA_045590835.1 Faecousia sp. | reverse complement strand
CAACTCCTTGGCTCACAGAACGACATGGCTACGATCCGACTTAGTTGCGGCATCGTTTTTCCCCTCGCCGTAGGTAGGCATACCGGTAAAATCCAGCTTGCTCTCTACCTTGGTAACAGTTGTATCAGGCTCTGTGGGCGTTTCCGGCTCTGTGGGGGGCTCGGGTTCTGCCGAAGCAGCATTACCGGTCAGGGTCACAGAACGGATGCCGAAAATATGGGGGCTGTCAAATACCATCCACTCCAACTTCACATAGGCCTTTTCACTTCCTTTGACCACGTCAGTCAGATCAACGGGAAATTCCTGATTATCGTCCGGGTTGTCATTCGCACGAAAATCCTTCACTAAGGTATAGCTGACACCGTCAGTAGATGCATATACCTTCAGGTAGTGATCGTTTTTTACGCTCTCGACAGAATAGCAGGTACGGCCCACGATGGTCAGTCCACAATCATTCAGTGTTTCCCCTTCTGCCGCCTCAATCAGCCAGGTAGCAGATGCTTCTTCGTAACCATTTCGGGGAGACAGCAGGGCAACTCCGTCAAGGCCATAGTACAGATTACTCTCCTCAATGGCACCGATATCCTCTGCAGTGACCTCACCGGCAGGAAGTTCCTCAAAGCTGTATGTGTTTTCAACCTTCGTATTTTCGTTGGGTTCTTCCGGCGCATGTTCGGATGCATTCACAGTTAAAGTACTGTAAGCAATACCTGCGCCCTCATACGTATCCCAGTGCTCCATAACAAACTTTACATAGATTTCCGTTTGATCTTCTGCAAAAGGCAGGTCGATGGTCTCTTCTCTGCGGGTGTTTGTGAAAGCTGCACCATTGCCCTGGCGCTGCTCGTAGACCTTCTCATATTGCACGTTGTCAGCAGAAACATAGACTTCGATATAGCCCTGGGTGCTGTTGGTGGTGATCCAGTAGCCGAAATTCAGCGTTGCATCCCCAATTGTTTCACCCTCAGCAGCTGCAATCTTTTGGATATAGTAGCCAGCATTACGGTAACCACCGGGATTGACGATGGTTTCCATATTGCCCTTCAAAAATAGGTTTTCACATTCCACCGCACCGGCTTCCAGCAGGGTTTGGCGAACCTTTTCCTTGTTTTCGGCAGTTGCGGCATCGTTTTTCCCCTCGCCGTAGGTAGGCATACCGGTAAAATCCAGCTTGCTCTCTACCTTGGTATAGGAGGCTGCGCCGCTTGTCACTGTAATTGTGGGAAACACGCTCAGCATCAGTGTCAGCGCAATACACAAGGCAAGTATACGTTTCATACGCTTCATAATAGCCCTCCTTAAAAACATTCCCCGTCCACCCCGGAAAGGTGGACGGGGTGATATTGTTAGGATCTCATCTTTCTGCCAATTACAGCAGCTCCGAAGAAACGACCCTTGTCTATACTTTCGGATACAAATTTCCGTAGCCTGCTTTGGCAGACTGTTGTCAAAAAAGATTAATCCGTGATCTCTATAACACGGGTACGCTCGTTGACAGTATAGGGACAGTATGTAACCGTGACCTGCTGTCCCACCTGCAAGCCGACCGATTCAACCAGTGCCGTTTTGCCCATTTCGCCGGTGGCACCGGTGAAATGCAACAGCGAATCCCAACCGATTTCCAGCCGCTTGGTTGTGCCATCAGCAGCGCGAATGGTAACAAAGGGATTGGAAACCTCTCCATGCAGAGACATTTCTTCCACAGCTTCCACTGTGCCTGTAATGATTCCATACCATGCATAGACCTCTGTAACCAGTCCTCTTTCGTTGCGCTTAACCTGCACATAATCACCGGGCATAAGCTCCAGCGCACTGCTTGCAGCCATATTTTCCTTGGCTGTGCCGTCAATACCGCGGTAGATCTCCACTTCAGAGGAGAATTGGAACTGGCCACAATAGCAGTAGTCTGTTACACTTGCATCCTGCGAAAGAACCGCCAGCGTATTGGGATCCGCCGCCAGGATCCGGGCTTCAAACTCCAGGGGGATCTGCTTGGCAACGCGACCCTCTTCCGTGATCTGGAAGGTGGCCTTACCATTGCTGGGAGCAACATCACCGGCAGAAATCAGCCAGTCTCCGTCCTCCTGCTTCTGCATTCCCCATGCTCCGCTTTCTGTCAGCAAGCTGACGGTGATCTGTGCATCGGAGCTGCTGGACAAGCTGAAGCGAACAGCATCTTCGCTGATTTCTTTTAAGGTAACCGTAACCTTGGCATTGGAATCTGCCGTAATCTCGATGGGATATGTACCCAACTGGCCGTAGCCGCTGACCACAAAGGTGGCAGGCAGAAGCTGGCTGATGGATTGAGAAACAGAAGCAAAGGCTTCACCGTAACGGCCTTGTGCATACAGCTCATAGGCTGCCTTGAAGGCATCCTTCTGCTGCTGGGTGGTGAGGCTGCCGCCGGCACGCTCTAAATAGCGGGCCATCAGCCGCTCTGTATCCGCACGGGCTGCGATGATCTGGCAACGGATGCGGTTCTGATCGTGGGTGTATACCGAGCCATCGGTGCAGCCATTGGTGACGCCGCTGCGGTAAATGCCCACCTTGGAAAGTGCCAGCGCTGCCATTTGAACGGGGGTCATATCCTCGCCAAAGACTCTGATCTGAACGTACAGCTCCTGGCTGCCTGCATACAGGTCGGCAGGGATGGTAACGCTCTGATTGGGATCTTCGTAGATGCCAACAGATTGCATAGCATCCGGCGATGTTCCCGCAAGAACCTCCATGCGCCCCTTGGGGTCTGAGAAAGAACCTAAGGTGTTGATCCGCAGGCCGGTGGTGTACTGCTGCACATTGTTGATATGGTATGTGAGGCTGCCACCCTCTTGTTTGTTGGGCGTAACCACCATGCCATCCCAGCGCATACCGGAAATATCGGTTAGAATCCTGCCCTGGGCGTACGCAGTTCTTAAGGAAAAGTCGCTTTCAAATACCGGGCTTTCCTCAAAGAACCGCACTTCCATGGGTTCGCTGCCCACATTGGAGACACCGATCACATTTTGCTGGTCGGTCTGTGCCAGAACATTGTAAATGACGACGCCCTCCAGGCCATAAGCATAGCACTGAGACAGTACACGGAAAT
>JAZNRW010000071.1:0-15147 GCA_045590835.1 Faecousia sp. | reverse complement strand
CCCATTTGGGTATCCCGGTATTTTTATGACCGCTGAGATTCGAATCATCTAAATGCGACGCGGACGAGCGTCGCCGCCGACGGCTGGACGGAGGGGAACATCTATTTTTCGCCACGCGAAAAATGCAAACGAATCTCCTGTTGCGGTACCCGGGGTGCGCCTTGGTGTCCATACACCTGCGTTGCACACCGACCGCGGCCACTCGCGCCCCTCCCTTCCTCTGCCACCGGCAGCGGTCGGGTTGCTCCCCGGCGGGTCACCGCCAAAAAGCCCACTCCATCTGCACAAAGCGCAGATACAAACCTTATAGCAAAGTCCTTATGGTAAAATTTACTCCTTGATAAATAGTTACAAATCGGTTACAATCCACTTGTCTTCGCGAGGCAAATTCTGAAAAGGAGGTCGGCAAGATGTTTTTCTTCTCTTGTAACACCGGTTGCAACACTAACTGCAACACCATCTGGCAGATTCTCAGCCAGATTTGCGGTTTCGGCTGCTAATATGCCTTTTGCGGTCCTGCGTAACAGCAGGGCCGTTTTTTTTGTGCTATTTTTGAAGCTTTATTGCTCCGTCTCCGTCAACAGACCGCCGCTAACTAAAAAAAGCAAACAAACCTCTTGTAAAATCTGCCAATTTGGCGTATACTCTTTATATTGTAGATTTTCATACTCTGAAGAAGAGAGGTTTTGATTATGGAACTGATTTCAATCCGCGAGCTGTACAAGGATACTGCCAAGTACGCCGACCGGGAAATAACCATCGGCGGCTGGGTGCGCAATCGCCGCCCCTCCAAGCAGTTTGGTTTTATTATGCTGAACGACGGCACTTATTTTAACCCCGTTCAGGTGGTTTATAACGACACCATCGCCAATTTCCAGGAGATCTCCAAGATCAACATCGGCGCTGCCCTGATTATCAAGGGCACGGTGGTGCTGACCCCCGACTCCAAGCAGCCCTTTGAGCTCCAGGCGCTGGATGTGACCGTGGAGGGTCCCTCCACAGGCGACTATCCCCTGCAGCCCAAGCGCCACTCCATGGAGTTTTTGCGGACCATCACCCATCTGCGTCCCCGGACCAACACCTTCCAGGCTGTGTTCCGTGTCCGCTCTCTGGCTGCCATGGCCATTCACCAGTTCTTCCAGGATCGGGATTTTATCTATGTCCATACTCCCCTGATCACCGGCTCCGACTGTGAGGGCGCAGGCGAGATGTTCCAGGTCACCACTCTGGATCTGAACAACGTCCCCAAGACTGAGGACGGCAAGGTGGATTTTGCTCAGGACTTCTACGGCAAGCCCACCAACCTGACCGTGTCCGGCCAGCTCAACGGTGAGACCTTCGCCATGGCTTTTAAGAACATCTACACCTTCGGCCCCACCTTCCGGGCAGAGAACTCCAATACCACCCGCCACGCCGCCGAGTTCTGGATGATCGAGCCGGAGATCGCCTTTGCGGATCTTTCCGACGATATGCGCCTTGCGGAGGATATGATCAAGTATATCATCTCCTATGTGCTGGAGCATGCCCCCGAGGAGATGGAGTTCTTCAACAATTTCGTGGACAAGGGCTTGCTGGAGCGGCTGAATCACGTGCTGAACTCTGATTTCGGTCATGTGACCTACACCGAGGCTATCGAGATCCTCTCCAAGTGCAACGACAAGTTCGCCTATCCCGTATACTGGGGTTGCGACCTGCAGACCGAGCACGAGCGCTACCTGACCGAGGAAGTATTCAAGCGCCCGGTATTCGTCACCGACTACCCCAAGGAGATCAAGGCCTTCTACATGAAGCTGAATCCCGACGGCAAGACCGTGGCCGCCATGGACTGCCTGGTCCCCGGTATTGGCGAGATCATCGGCGGCAGCCAGCGTGAGGATAACTACGATCTGCTGAAAGCCCGCATCGAGGAGCTGGGCATGAATCCTGCCGACTACGACTTCTACATGGATCTGCGAAAGTACGGCTCTGCCCGCCACGCCGGCTTTGGCCTGGGCTTCGAGCGCTGCGTCATGTACCTGACCGGTATGGCCAACATCCGGGATGTGCTGCCCTTCCCCAGAACCGTGGGCAACTGCGACCTGTAATCAAAAACGCTGTGGAATGAAAATTCCACAGCGTTTTTTCATAATTTCCTTAATTTCTGCCATCCTATCTGTAAACGAGGTGTGGTATGAAACGATGGATTGTATTCTTGCTGCTGCCGTTGCTGCTCACCGGCTGTAAAAAAGACGGCCCCTCCGTCAGCCCGGTGGTCACCCGGGTGCAGGTGCTGTATCACAGCGGCAGCACCACGTTGTACCGGCAGTATACCGATCAGCAGAATATGGGTCACCTGCTGAATTATCTGCGGCTGCTGAATGCAGGCAGCCCGGTGACCGGGTTTCCAACAGGCAGCGACTTTTCCTGCAAGTTTATTGTGGAAAATAGCCGTGGAGAGGAAACCGTTTACAGGCAGGAGGGCGCGGCTTATCTTTCCAAAAACAACCGACCCTATCAAAAAATCAATGACACCCAGGGTTCTTTGTTGTATCCTTTGCTGCTGCTACTGCCGGGATAGGCGCAAAAAAGCCGCCCTTCGGCGGCTTTTCTTATTCATTGCAGAATGGATTGATGCAGGTCTGGCACTGAGGGCAGTCAGACCGGGTACGCATCTGCAGCTCCTGGCTCTTGATGCTCACAGTGGTGCAGGCCGGCACGGATTGGGTGATGAAGGCATTGGAGCCGATCACCGAATCCCGGCCGATTACAGTTTCACCGCCCAGCACAGATGCACCGGCGTAGATGGTCACATTATCCTCAATGGTGGGGTGACGCCGCTTGCCACGCAGGCTTTGACCGCCCCGGGTGGACAGTGCGCCCAGGGTCACGCCTTGGTAGATCTTCACATTGTCGCCGATCACCGTGGTCTCGCCAATGACGATGCCGGTACCGTGGTCAATGAAGAAGAACTTGCCGATGGTAGCGCCGGGGTGGATGTCGATACCGGTGATGCTGTGGGCATGCTCGGTCATGATTCTGGGCAGCATCGGCACTTGCAGGGTATACAGCACATGGGCCAGCCGGTAAACCGTAATGGCAAACAGGCCGGGATAGGCAAAGATGATCTCCGCCATGCCGGTGGCTGCCGGGTCTCCGTCGAAGGCCGCCTGCAGATCCGTCTGGACCATGGCCCGCACCTGAGGGATCTGCCGGAAGAATTCCAGACAAACCTCCTGTGCCCGGGTCTGTGCCTCCTGCTCGGACAGGCCGCTGTTGCGGAACACCAGCGCCACCTGTCGATTCAGGTGGAACATCACATCCTCAATAAGCATGGACAGATTGTGCTTGGCATTGTACATCCGGTAGGTCTTATCCCGAAAATATCCGGGAAATACGATCCTGCGGAGCTTTTGGATGATGTCGATCATAGCATCCCTGTCCGGGGTGCTGCACGCTTCGATCCGGTCGATATCCCGGTCGGTCCGGTAGTCCTGCAGGATAGTGTCTACCACCTGCTCAATTTTTGCTTCAAAGGTCATAGTCAGACCTCCTCTGGTTTTTTTCTCTTTATATCATAGGAAGATTTCCTTGTCAATGTTCCGCTTGACAACAAATTACTCCGGAGGGTATAATTTCCCTAGACAATAAAGGAGGAATCGCCATGGCGTTTTATACATCTGTCAGCCAGTTGATCGGCCGTACCCCTCTGCTGGAGCTGCAGGGATTGCAGGCCAAGCTGGGTCTTTCTGCCCGGGTGCTGGCAAAGCTGGAGTGCATGAATCCTGCAGGCTCTGCCAAGGACCGAGTGGCCCTATCCATGATCCTGGATGCTGAGAACCGGGGACTTCTGAAGGAAGGCTCTGTGATCATTGAACCCACCTCCGGCAATACAGGTATTGGCCTTGCCTCCGTAGCCACCGCCCGGGGCTACCGGGTGATCATCGTCATGCCCGACTCCATGAGCCGGGAGCGGCAGCTGCTGATGACCGCCTACGGCGCTGAGCTGGTGCTGACCCCCGGTAAGCTGGGCATGCAGGGTGCTATCGACAAGGCGGAGGCTCTTGCCAAAGAGCTGCCGGGCAGCTTTATCCCGGATCAGTTTAACAATCCTGCCAATGCCGCCGCCCACGAGGCCACCACAGGCCCGGAGATCTGGCAGGATGCCCAGGGGCAGGTAGATATTTTTGTAGCCGGTGTGGGCACCGGCGGTACGATCACCGGCGCAGGCCGGTATCTGAAGCAGCAGAACCCCGCCTTGCAGGTGGTAGCAGTGGAGCCGGCAGGCTCTCCCCTGCTCTCCGGCGGTACAGCCGGCAGCCACGGTCTGCAAGGCATTGGCGCTAATTTTATTCCCGGTGTGCTGGATAGGTCTGTCTATGACAAAGTTGTGCAAGTGACGGAACAGCAGGCATATGAAGCTGCACGGCTTCTTGGTAAGGCCGAGGGAATCCTGTGCGGTATCTCCTCCGGCGCGGCCCTGCACGCCGCTGTAGAGCTGGCCAAGGAACACCCGGGTAAAACCATTGCGGTGGTACTACCGGATACCGGCGACCGGTATCTGTCCACCCCACTGTTTGCAGAATGAGAGGAACGGCTATGAAACCCATTCATATTGCGATCTTAGGCTACGGTAACTTAGGCCGGGGCGTGGAACTTGCCATCCGGCAGAACCCGGACATGCAGCTTTTCGGTATTTTCACCCGGCGTGATCCAAGTAGCCTGCAGCCCTGTTTCCCGGAAACCGCGGTTTATCCCGCAGATACCCTCCCGGAATACAAAGACCGGATCGATGTGCTGATTCTTGCCGGCGGCAGCGCCCCCGACCTGCCGGAGCAAAGTCCCCGGTGCGCTCGGGATTTCCACATTGTAGACAGCTTTGATACCCACAGCCGGATCCCGGAGCACTTTGATGCCTGCGATGCCGCTGCCAAGCAGACCAACCATGTGGCACTGATCAGCACCGGCTGGGATCCGGGAATGTTCAGCCTCCAGCGGCTGCTGGCAGGGTGTATCCTCCCTGAGGGGCAGGATTATACCTTCTGGGGAAAGGGTGTCAGCCAAGGTCACTCCGATGCCATCCGCCGCATCGAGGGCGTAGTGGACGCCCGCCAGTACACCATCCCGGTGGAAGATGCCCTGCGGCGGGTCCGTGCCGGAGAGAATCCCACCCTCACCACCCGCCAAAAGCACACCAGAGAGTGCTTTGTGGTGGCAGAAGAGGGCGCGGACCTGGAACGGATCACCCGTGAGATTGTGACCATGCCCGGCTACTTTGCCGACTACGACACCACCGTCCACTTTATCACCAAAGAGGAGCTGGACCGAGAGCACAGCGGTATTCCCCACGGCGGCTTTGTGATCCGCACCGGTGTCACCGGCGCAGACCGCAATACACGGCAGCGGATCGAATATTCCCTGTCGTTAGATTCCAATCCGGAGTTCACCTCTGCAGTATTGGTGGCCTACGCCCGGGCGGTACACCGTCTGGCCCGGGAAGGTCAGTTTGGCGCAAAGACCGTTTTCGACATTCCCCCTGCCTACCTGTCCCCCAAGTCCGGGGCGCAGCTGCGGCAGCAGTTACTGTAAAAAAGATCCCCCGAAGCATTCGCTTCGGGGGATTTATGTGTTAGTTTTCAATTACTTTTATGTCTGCGCCCAGCGCTGTCAGTTTCTCCACCAACCGCTCGTAGCCACGCTCCACAAAGTGTATATTATCGATTCTGGTGGTACCCTCCGCCATAAGGCCGGCAATCACCAGCGCTGCGCCTGCCCGCAGATCGTGGGCGCGCACATCGGTACCCTGGAGTTTTTCCCGGCCGCTGATGATGGCGGTCTTTCCATTGATAAGAATGTCTGCGCCCATACAGGCCAGCTCCGTGCAGTAACCAAAGAACCGGGTCTCATACACGCTCTCGGTGAGTTTGCTGATGCCCTGGGCAGTGGTCATACACACGCCGATCTGGGCCTGCATATCCGTGGGGAAACCGGGGTAAGGCCGGGTCTTGACCGTGGTGTGCTTCAGCCGGCCGTCGGAAATAATGCGGATAGAATCATCATAATTGATGACTCTGACGCCCATCTCCTGCAATTTTGAGGTGATGCAATCCATATGCTTGGGGATCACATTTTGCACCAGCACATTGCCGCCTGTGGCAGCCACCGCCGCCATATAGGTTCCCGCCTCGATCTGGTGGGGGATGATGGCATAAGAGCCACCCTTGAGCTTCTCGACGCCTTTGATCTTCACGGTATCGGTGCCGGCGCCGGAGATCCGGGCGCCCATGGTGTTCAAAAAGTTAGCCAGGTCAACGATATGGGGCTCCTTAGCGGCATTCTCAATCACCGTCTGACCGGGCAGCAGGCAGGCGGCCATAATAATATTCACTGTGGCGCCTACGCTGACCACATCCAGGCTCACCCGATTGCCCTGCAGGCCATAGCGGCCAGGGTTGAGGTTTACATAATCTTCCGTTTCCTCCACATCTGCGCCTAACGCTATAAAGCCCTTGATGTGCTGGTCAATGGGACGGGAGGCAAAATTGCAGCCGCCGGGCAGGGCCACATTGGCCTTGTGGAATCGGCTCAGCAGCGCGCCCATCAGATAATAGCTGGCACGCATCTTCCGGACCAGTTCCGGATTGGGATGGGTGCTTTGCACATTGGTCGAATCAATGGTAATAGAACCATCGGCTTCCCACTGCACCTGCGCGCCCATATCAGAAAGGATATCCAGCAGGGTCCGTACATCGGAAATATCCGGCACATTTTCTATGTGGCATTTCCCCGCCACCAGCAATGCTGCGGGAATGATCGCCACTGCCGCATTCTTTGCGCCGCTGATGGTCACAGAACCTTCCAGACGGTTGCCGCCGTTAATTTCATATCTAGCCAAGGATGGTTTCACTCCTTGCAAAAATCTTTTTCACTGACCTTATAAGTATATCACACACGCGTGGCATTGTAAAGCACAATTTTCCCGCAGTTTATCGGCGTAAGCCCTTGGGATAGTGGTTTTTCAGCACTTTTCCGTCTCCTTTTCCCCAGCCGACGGAATAGCCGTTTACACGGATCAGCGTCCAGCCTTTTTGCTCTGCGGGTACCACCTGCCCGTGGAGGAAATCCTGTATTTGGCTGCTGTCCGGGGGGAAATCCGCGGTCCGGGCAGCTGTCCGCAGCCACAAAGCCAATGCATGGGCAGGCTCAAACCGATCCTTTTTCTCTTCGCCCAGCTCCAGGCCGGGACGCAGCACCTTTATCCCCCGGATATCCGGCATATCACTTGGCGCCCAGAACAGGCTCTGCCCAAACCGGATGGCTTTACCTTCCGGCAGATGAATGTCCAAATCCTTGGAAAACTCCGACCAAACCTTGGGCAGCTTCTCACCGGGAGCCATGGGGATATCTTCCTCTTCTCCGGATACCTTCCGCAGCACCGCCACAAAATGGCCCTCTCCCAACAGCTTATGAGGCAGCAGCCGAAAAGTGCCCTCCCCCACCGGGGTAAACCAGGGGGCATCCACCTTCTCCCGGACAAACGCCGGGTGGTTTTCCAAAAACTGCGCCACCTGCCACTCGTTCTCTTCGGGGGCAAAGGTGCAGGTGGAATACACCAGCCGTCCTCCCGGCTTCAGCAGAGCAGCGCCGGAATGGAGGATCTCTGCCTGTCGTCTGGCGCACATTTCCACAGTTTCCTGGCTCCAATCGGTGACCGCAGCCTCTTCTTTGCGGAACATACCCTCTCCGGAGCAGGGAGCATCGATCAGCACCCGGTCAAAAAAGCCGGGATATTTCTCCGCCAGACGCCCCGGGTGCTCCCCGGTAACCACGGCATTGGCAACCCCCATCCGCTCGATGTTGCGGCTGAGGATCTTTGCCCGCTTGGGATTGATCTCGTTGCACAGCAAAAAGCCTTGTCCCTGCATCCGTCCGGCAATCTGGGTTGTCTTTCCCCCGGGCGCAGCGCACAGGTCGCAAATCCGCTCCCCCGGCTGGGGATCCAGCAGGGCTACTGCCGACATGGCGCTGGCCTCCTGCAAGTAGTAGACTCCTGCCTCATGGTAGGGATGTAGACCCGGACGGGATTCCGGGTCATAATAATAGCCGTTGGATTCCCAGGGCACAGGCCTCTGCACAAACGGCAGGTCGGGGGCTTCACCCTTTAAGGGATTGAACCGCAGAGCCACTGCTCTGGGCCGCTCCAAGCTCTCCAAAAATGCTGGGTATTCCTCCCCCAGCATAGATTTCATTCTCTCTAAAAATTCTGCAGGCAGCACAATAATGCCCTCCTAAGTGTTTAAGATTGCACCAAGCGCATAGTGCATAATGCATAGTGCATAGTTGTGGTATTTTGCTTGGCAAAATAGGTTAAAATAAGTCTGCGCAGCAGACACATCCACTGTGCACTATGAACTGTGCACTGTGCACTTTTTTAATTCTTTGCTTTGTATTTTATCATATTTTCTTTCATATTACTACATAAAAAGCGGCGCTTTTCAGCGCCGCTTTTCGTTTTGAGATTATTCCTCGTTCTTGGCCTCTTCGATGATCTTAGCCTGGTTGGCCTTGGGCACTTCCTCGTAGCGGACAAACTCCAGCGTGAAGGAGCCACGGGCCTGGGTCATGGCGCGCAGATCGATGGCGTAGCTGCTCATCTCTGCCATGGGAACTTCCGCCTCAACCACGGTGTTGCCGTCGGCATCGGGATTCATACCCATGGGACGGCCACGGCGCTTGCTCAGGTCACCCATCACGTCGCCCACGTAGGACTCGGGAACGGTAGCAGCCAGAGCACCCACAGGCTCCAGCAGGGTGGGCATAGCATTGGGCATAGCCTCCTTGAAGGCCAGGATAGCAGCCAGCTTAAATGCCATTTCGTTGGAGTCAACAGGGTGGTAAGAGCCATCGTACAGCACAGCCTTCAGACCCACCATGGGGTAACCGGCCAGGGGGCCCTTCTGAACAGCTTCCTGAATACCCTTTTCAACAGCGGGGTTGAAGTTCTTGGGAACAGCGCCGCCGACCACTTCTACGTCGAAGATCAGCTCGTCCTGCTCCTCCTGAGGCTCGAAGCGAACCCAGACATCACCGAACTGACCGGAACCGCCGGTCTGCTTCTTGTGACGGCCGTGGGCCTGAACGGTCTTCTTAATCTTTTCACGGTAAGCAACCTTGGCGGGGCTCAGCTCAGCATCCACACCAAAGCGGCTCTTCAGCTTGGCCACCAGCACATCCAGCTGCTGATCGCCGGAACCGGTGATGACGATCTGGTGGGTCCCGGCGTTGTTGACAACGCTGAAGGAGGGATCTTCTTCATTCAGGCGAGCCAGACCTGCAGCCACCTTTTCTTCCTGACCCTTGGTCTTGGGAGCAATGGCCATGGAGTAGCAAGCAGGTGCGTAGGGGATCTGCTTCAGGGAGACTACCTTTCTGGGATCGCACAGGGTATCGCCGGTCTTGACCTTGTCCATCTTGCCGATGGCGCCGATATCGCCACAAGACAGAACCTTCACTTCGGAAGCCTTCTTACCGCACATTGCGTACAGACGGCCCAGCTTTTCGGTCTCGCCGGTGCGGGCATTGACCAGTGTGGTGTCGGAGGTGATCTCACCGGAGAGGACCTTCACATAGGAGTACTTGCCGTACTGGTCGGACACGGTCTTAAATACGAAAGCGGAGGGCACGCCGCCGGGAGATACCACGAACTCCTCGGTAGTGCCGTCAGCCAAAGTGGCCTTATGATAGTTGCCCTCGATGGGGTTGGGGAACAGATCAATGATCTGGTCCATCAGCATGAGGCTACCCAGACAGGTGACACCGGAGCCGCACAGCACGGGGAACAGGGAGCGATCCAGCACGCCCTTGTGCATACCCTTGATCATTTCCGCATAAGTAAAGTCCTCGCCGCCGAAGAACTTGTCCATCAGTTCCTCACTGGTCTCAGCAACAGACTCCTTCAGAGCGTCGTTGAACTCGGTGATGACCTCGTCCTTGCCTTCCGGCACGTCGATCTCCACCCGCTTCAGGTTCTTCATCTCATAGGCGCGCTTATTGAGCACATCGATGATACCGGTGACCTTGTGGCTGGCATCCCAGATGGGAACCACCACGGGGGCGATCCGGTTGCCGTACTTCTCACGCAGAGCGTTGAAGGTGGCGTTGTAGTCGGAGTTGTCCTCGTCAACCTTGGAGATGTAAATGAAGCAGGGCATATTGCGCTCTTCGCAGTACTTCCATGCCTTCTCCAGGCCAACAGTCAGGCCGTCCTTGGCGGCGCAGACGATGATGGCAGCATCGGCAGCACGGAGGGCTTCCATGGTAGCGCCGGAGAAGTCAAAACCACCGGGTGCGTCCAGAAGGTTAATCTTGGTATTCTTATACTCCAGGGGCACCAGAGAGGTAGAGATGGAAATATTACGGCGAATCTCCTCGGGATCGTAATCACATACGGTGTTGCCGTCGGCATTCTTGCCGATCCGGTCGATGGCACCGGTCATGTAAAGTAAGCTCTCAGCCAGAGCGGTCTTGCCGCTGCCGCTATGGCCCAGCAGACACACGTTGCGAATAGAATTTGCAGTGTACATGGTAAGTTATTCTCCTTTCGTGGAACGCGGTACTTTTTACCGCAATACGGACATTATACACGAACCGTCCCGCGATTTCAATGCCTTTTTTTGGCATTTTTACGAAACCCCATTGTTCTTAGCAATATTCACCACAAAAAAATCCGTTTTTCCGTAAAACATGCACAAAAACCTTTGTCTTTCCTCAAAAAACATCTGCCCATCACCCACGCAAAAAGCACACCGCAGCGCGGTGTGCTTTTCAGAAGCTTTTAAATTGCCCGGGTCCACTCGGTGACCAGCAGACCGGGGATCAGCCAAACCAGCTGATACAGGAACATATTTGCCGGCGTCAGCAGTTCCAGCGCGCCCAACGCCACCAGGACTGCCATGATCACAAGACCCAGGATGCCGCCGGCCATATGAATACCGGCGCCCAGCTTGTTGGCCATCTTCAGTACCCTTGCGCCGGTAACGCCATAGGCGATAGGTGCCAGACCCTCTGCGGTGGTCAGCAGCAGCGCCTGGGCATCTGCATCCGCTTCCTTCTGCTGCAGCTGCGCCCGCAAATCACACTCCGGCAGAAGAAGCCGCTTGGTCTTAATGCCGAATCGGTTGCCAATGGCGCTGTGGGTCATGGTAAAGTCGCTGCTTGTGAGCACGCAGTACAGATTCCGGTAGGCGCTGAGGGTGGATAAGCCTGCCGCAGAAGACTTTGTCTTTTCGTAGTGCATGGCAAACAGGCCGCACAGCTCTCCGTCGATGGCAACATAGATCGCCTGGGAGATCTTGGCATTGTCCGGTACCTGGATGTCCATTTCCTTCATAAAGCCCAGCGGGCCGATCAGCACCGCTTCTTCATCCACCGCGCCTCCGATGCCGCCATGGGCATAACATTGCAGGTTTTGGGCTGTGTAATGCCTGCAGCTATGGTTATCCAGTATCTGCTGAAACAGATCCGTAAGGCACCCGTTGTCGGCGGTAATCACCGCAGCTGCGCAGGCGATCACTTCCTCCGGGTCTCTACTGCCGAAGAACTTCATGCCGTTCATCCGGACGGAGCCGGCAGGATACAGGTCCTGATGGGTCAGAGGCATTACAGCCTTACCGCTGAGACCTTTCACGCCCCGCCAACCGCAGATGACGGTTCTGAGCTTGTGGAGTCTTCCTTCCAGTACCCACATGGGGCGGCTTTGGCTGACAAAGGCCGAGGCCGGCATAGCCGCCAACAGGGTGACTGCCGCCACCTGCACGCCCACACTGATGCCGGCAGACAAACCTGCCTGTATCCCCTGCAGCACACCTGCCGCCACGCCAATGGCAATGCCCACGCACGTGGAAACCAATCCGTAAGTCTGCAGGCATTTTTCCGGCTTGCCGGTTTGGGCATAGTGGTCCATAAAGTCCTCCACCTGACCCTCACAGCGGATAAAGCCCTTCACGCCGTCCAGGTAATCCTCACACAGCGCCACACCGTCCAACCGGGTGGCCTTCCGCAAGGTGTCCATCTGACTTAGTTCCGTGGCGCGACGCTGGTAAGTATTCCACAAAGACATAGTCATAGCCAAGCTGAACGCCGCGCAGCAGGGCACCCGCAGCTGCCCCAGGCACAGGATGCCGTCCACACAGCACAGTAAAAAGGTAACTACCAGCATAGTATTTAATGTAAACTTCTTTTTGGCAAGATCCGTCACGCCCTCGATCAGCTGGAAGCTGCCCAGCAGCGCGGACACCAGCATAGCAAGAAACTGGCCGAACACCATCAGTCGCATCCGGTTCTCCCGCACCGCGCCAAAAGCATACATAACGGTGGACGCTGCGGCGATCAACACTACCAGCAGGCTAATAAAAATAGCCACCTGCAGCTTCCCAAGGCCCATTTCCGACAGGGCATAGTACCGTTTCTCAGGGCCTGCCACCAGCTTCCGCTTCAGCTCCCGCAGACGGGAACGGGGGTGGAATATAATAGGCTGGGGCGGTCTATACTCTCCCATGGGCTGCTCATACTCCGGCTCCCATTTCTCAGAGAAGGGTTCGCTGTGAATGGTGTCCTCCAGATTCCGGGCAGTTTCCTCCCGGGTCCGTGTCTGCCCGGCCAGCTCAGACAATTCCTGTCGCAGGCCGTCCAGCCGGATGGTGTCGGCGGAGATATCCCGCGCTGCCTCCGGCATCCGCACTGGGTCCATCCGCCGGGTCTGCTCCAG
Organism: Faecousia sp.; assembly: GCA_045590835.1. Lineage (GTDB taxonomy): Bacteria > Bacillota > Clostridia > Oscillospirales > Oscillospiraceae > Faecousia. The sequence goes on along the minus strand of JAZNRW010000071.1, from coordinate 2,405 downwards.
GTCCTCCGCGGGGGGAGCGCTTTTCTCCGCCGGATGCCAGGTGATCAGCAGTTCCGGTTCTTCCCCGGGGGTCTCTTCCGGAAGCACTTCCTCCGGTTCTTCCCCAGGGGTCTCTTCCGGAAGCTGTTCCGGGTTTTCTTCCTCCGGCGCAGACACAGTCTGTTCCCCCGGCATATCCTCTATGGGTCCTTCTGGCTGTTCAGCGCCGAATTCCCGCATAATGTCTTCCAGATCAAACTCCGGATATTCTCTTTCGTCCATAGCTGCCTCCTTACTTATCAAGACGCTGCCGTACCGCCTCATACAGCAAAATGGAAGCTGCCGCAGAGGCATTGAGGGAAGAGATCTTCCCCTTCATGGGAATATGCACCAGCATATCGCAGTTTTTTCGCACCAGCTGACCCATACCGTCGCCTTCATTGCCGATGACCACACCGGCTGGGACGGTCAGATCCGCCTGATACATGGGTACAGACCCTTCGGCTGCTGTGCCGAAGATCCACACGCCCTTTTCCTTCAATTCTTTGATGGCGGCTGTGATGTTGGTAACCTTTGCCACCTTCATATACTCCACCGCGCCGGCAGAGGACTTGGCCACCGTGGCCGTCAGACCCACACTGCGGCGCTTGGGGATAATAACCCCATGGGCGCCGGCGCACTCTGCAGAACGCAGGATCGCGCCCAGATTATGAGGGTCAGACAGTTCATCGCAGATAACGATCAGCGGCGCTTCCCCCCGGTCGGCAGCCTCCTGCAGAATATCGTCAATGGTGCAGTACTCCCTTGCCGCAGCCAGAGCAATAATACCCTGATGGGCGCGGGTGAAGGACATGGTGTCCAGCTTCCGCCGGTCCACAGGGACCACCACAGCGCCCGCCTCCTTTGCCTGCGCCGCCAGATGCTGCAGTGCCCGGTCGGTATCCCCGGAGGCGATGAACACCTTATCGATGGTTCTGCCGCTGCGCAGGGCCTCTGTCACCGCATTACGCCCCTCCAGCTGATTTTCGTTTTCCTCTGTCTCCCGAGGGGGCTCTTTGCGGAGATCATCCCGGCGGCGGTAATTGTCTTTTGCAGGTCTCATACCATATCTTCCGTCCTTTCTTCTTTGAGAAAAGGTCATACTTTCCATAATATTATCTTGATTATAACAGATTTCCCCACCGGAAACAACTGCAAATTTCACAACCGCCCTCTTCTTCCGGAAATTTACAGAAAATTCACGACACATTGATGTATCCTTCATTGCCACGAGCGGAAAAATGTGATATGATGAGGAAAACAAACGCCTGTAAGGAGGCAAATCATGGATCCGAAACAGAACAACCAAAACAAAAAGCCTGACGGCAAACAGCCGAAAGGCCGCTTATTGATCACCCTTATGATCTCCGTGGCGATCATTTTGCTGATCACCGTGATTTACAATACCATCTCCAGAAGCCAATATACCCAGACCACCTTCTCTGACTTTATGGCGGCGGCGCAAAATGACCAGCTGGCTGAAATTGAGCTACACTATGACCGGGTGCTGTACCTAACCAAGGAGGAGGCCGCCAAGCCCGCCGGGCAACAAAAAGCCTGCTTCACCGGACTTCCCAGCGGCGATGTTCTGGCATTGGCCCGGGAGATCGATGCCATGGGCACTACCGTCAATGTGAAGATCGTGGAGGACAACTCCTTTATCACCATGATCCTGTATTATGTGATCATGTTTGGCGCCGTGTTCGGTCTGATGACCTTCCTGTCCAAGCGGATGGGCGGCGGCATGATGGGCAATATCGGCTCCAGCAAGGCAAAGGTCTATATGGAAAAGCAGACCGGCGTGACCTTCGCAGATGTTGCCGGTCAGGACGAGGCTAAGGAATCTCTGCAGGAGATCATCGACTTTTTGCACCACCCTCAGAAATATACGGAGATCGGCGCCAAGCTGCCCAAGGGCGCGCTGCTGGTGGGTTCTCCCGGCACCGGCAAGACCCTGCTTGCCAAGGCGGTGGCAGGCGAAGCCAATGTGCCCTTCTTCTCTATCTCCGGCTCTGACTTTGTGGAGATGTTCGTAGGTGTGGGCGCCAGCCGTGTCCGGGACCTGTTTGCCGAGGCTGCCAAGGTGGCGCCCTGCATTATTTTCATCGATGAGATCGACGCCATCGGCCGCACCCGTGATTCCCGTCTGGGCGGCAACGACGAGCGGGAGCAGACTCTGAACCAGCTTCTGGCGGAGATCGACGGCTTCGATTCCTCCAAGGGTGTTGTGATCCTGGCTGCCACCAACCGGCCGGAGATCCTGGATAAGGCCCTGCTCCGCGCAGGCCGCTTTGATCGCCGCATCATCGTGGACCGGCCCAATCTGGCAGGCCGGCTCCAGACCCTCAAGGTGCACACCCGGAACATCAAGCTCTCCGAGGATGTAG
>JAZNRW010000070.1:0-4637 GCA_045590835.1 Faecousia sp. | reverse complement strand
TTTCTGAATAATTTGCTCATAGCATTTATTACTCAAGAATTTTCGTTGGCTTAAATTCGATTTGCATCGAAACTTAAACAATTTAAATTGTCCAAGGTGTTACTTGTTCGTCTTTGCGTTATTCAATTTACAAGGTACATGGCGCCCCGCCGAGGCGGTTAGCTTGCTTATATTAGCACACCGCATTCCACTTGTCAAGAACTTTTTTCATCTTCCGCCAAATTTCTTTTTCATCTGTGTTTCTTCTTGAAATTTAAAAATCCGGAGGTCTCCAAAGAGACCTCCGGATACTCATTATTTGTAATTATTCGGCATCGTCCAGCAGTCCGTAACCACCGTCTTTTCTGCGATAGACCACAGCAAAGGAACCGCCGTTATCCTCATCCCGGAACGCAAAGAAATTGTGCTCCAGCAGATTCATCTGCATAACCGCCTCTTCCCGAGTCATTGGCTTGAAGTAAAAGCTCTTGATTCGGACAATGCTTAGATCTTCTTCCGGTTCTTCCGCTGCAAAGGAGGTCTCCTCCACGCTGCGAGTGAACGCATCCTGACGCAGACGACGGGCAAGACGGGTCTTATTCTTTCGAATTTGTCCTTCAATAGTACCAACTGCCGCATCAATGGATGCGAACATATCAGAGGTGCTCTCGCTTGCCCGGAACCAAGTATTCGCGCCATGAACCGTCAACTCTACATTGTTGCGGTTCTTTTCAACAGAAAATACGATCAGTGCTTCCGCATCCTCCTCAAAATACCGGGCCAGCTTCATTACCTTTTTCTCGGCATAAGCATGGACATTCATTGGAAGTTTGACTTTTTTCTCACTAAACTGAAACTTCATATGCGGTCGCTCCTTTCTTTGTACCGGTGATCCGGTATATCATTACTATACCATGATTTTCTGGGCCGGACAAGGGGTCAGCCTCACAAATCCTCCTCGTCAAGAAGCTCTGTCATTGTTAAATTGTAAATAAGCTCTGCCTTCTTCTCAAACAATCTTCCCAGACGCACTGCCTGCCGCTGATTGGGGGCCAGAAGCTCCAGAGTCATCAAGTTCCCCTTCTCATCATCCAGCGCCATAATTACGGAGAAGTCGCCGTTTTCTCTGGGGATGATCTGACTTTTCACAAAACTGCTGCGGCGCAGCTGTCGATTAAACCGGGCCACGGCGTTTTCAGCCCGCTGTTTTACGGTGTAGGCGATGGAATCCTCCGTAATGGCACCGTCCGCCCTGCCCTTTTCCGTAATTTGATACCGCTCTTCATCCACCTGTTCCAGGTGACCGGAGGCGATCATCTCCGGAATCGCAGTGCACACATCGAAATAACTCAGGCATTCATCCTGATAGCACAGCTCGTAAACCTCCTGGGTGGTCATAGGATAGTTGGAGCGGGCGGCAACAAACAAAATCAAAACCTTTACATCCATCATATCATGGATAAAACCTAAACGCTGCATTTGTATCACCTCTTACATCTATTATACAAAATAGCAGTGAAAAATCAAGCACAACCAGAAGCAGCGTATCATATTCTGGCATGAAAGGATGAATGTAATGCGTAATTTTGTTTTCTGCATACCGGGCCGCTCCCCTGCTACGGAATATGCATCCCGTTTTTTGCAGCAGGCGGGATACCCGGTGACTGCTGAACCAACCAAGGATGTAACACATCTGCTCCTACCGGTGCCGAGCTTTACACCCGAGGGGAAGCTCTCTGGCGGTGGAGACTTGCAGGAATTATTATCCGGATTATCCAAAAATCTGGTGGTTGTGGGTGGTAACCTAAATCGGCAGGAATTGGAGGACTATCCCACCCTGGATTTGCTGCAAAACCCGGCCTATTTGGCACAGAACGCCAACGTCACCGCCCATTGTGCCATCCGGCTTGCCATAAATCAGCTGCCCTGCACCCTATGCTGCTGCCCTGTACTGGTAATCGGTTGGGGGCGAATCGGCAAGGTGCTGTGCAAATTGCTTGATGGGTTAGGCGCCCGAGTCTGTGTCTGCGCCCGAAATCCTGCAGACCGAGCAATGGCAAGGGCGCTGGGATATCTGGCTGTTGACATTCCACAAGCGGAACTGTATCGCTATCGAGTGGTATTTAACACCGTACCGGTTATGCTCTTCCCTGACACACCGCAAGATATTCTAAAAATTGACCTGGCATCGCAACCGGGACTTGGCGGAAACGATGTAATTCACGCCAGAGGTCTGCCGGGTAAGGATGTGCCGGAGAGCGCAGGCGCTCTGATCGCCGAAACCCTGTTAGGGGTCTTGAGAAAGGAGAAACTATGAATGTGGGATTTGCCATGTGTGGCTCTTTCTGTACATACGCAGACGTATTCCCTGCCATGCAGGCGGTATCAAAGAAACACACCGTAATACCAATTTTCTCTCAAGCCGCATGGACTATTGACAGCCGGTTCGGTACTGCAGACGAACATATCCGTAACGCCGGAGAAATCTGTGGCAAAGAACCTCTGCACACAATTGCGCAGGTAGAGCCCATCGGTCCAAAGAAGCTTCTGGATGCACTGATCATTGCTCCATGCACCGGAAACACTCTGGCAAAGCTGGCAAACAGTATTGCCGACGGCCCGGTGACCATGGCGGCAAAAAGCCATCTGCGAAACGGACGTCCGGTGATCATAGCTGTGTCTACCAACGATGCGCTTGCAGGCGCTGCAGAGAATATTGGAAAGCTACTGGGGCGAAAGCACTACTATTTTGTTCCCTTTGGACAGGACAGTCCCGAGAAAAAACCAACAAGCATGGTAGCTGACTTTGCAAAAATTCCGCAAGCGCTGGAAGCCGCCCTTGCAGGGTGTCAGCTGCAGCCCATTTTATTGCAAAACACTATATAATATAGTATGCGCCTGCCCGAGGTCCGGGCAGGCGCATATATTATAGTGTTTCAATTTCATCCAGCCAGATACGGACGGAGGCATCGCTGGGCATTCTCCAGTCACCCCGAGGGCATAAAGAGATGTTGCCCACCTTGATACCATCGGGCATGCAGCTGCGCTTGAATTGCTGCGTGAAGAAGCGGTGATAGAAGACCTTGAGCCACTTTTTAATGGTCTGACTATCAAAATCGTCCGCAAAGGCACGGCAGGCAAGCACATAAATCTTGCTTGGCGCAAAATCGTAACGCATCATATGATACAGGAAGAAATCGTGGAGGGCATAGGGACCCACCAGATCCTCTGTATACTGGGTGATCTTACCGGATTCATCCGGGGGCAGCAATTCCGGGCTGATGGGAGTATCCAAAATATCCAGCAGCACTTCCTTGGCATCTGCAAAGGCAGGATTCTCCGCAATGGCTGCAATCATCCAGCGCATCATAGTCTTGGGGATAGACGCGTTGACCCCATACATACTCATATGATCGCCATTGTAGGTGCACCAACCCAGCGCCAATTCACTCAGGTCGCCGGTGCCCACCACAATTCCGTTTGCAACACTGGCATAGTCCATGAGAATCTGCGTCCGTTCCCGGGCCTGGGAATTCTCATAAGTGCCGTTGAACACGGTTGCGTCATGGCCAATATCCCGGAAATGGGTGGTGACAGCATCCTTAATGGAGATCTCCTTACTGGTAATCCCCAGTGTCTTCATCAGTTCCCAGGCATTACGGTAGGTGCGGTCAGAGGTGCCGAAACAGGGCATCGTAATGCCATGCACATCGGTCATGGGGCGACCCAGCCGCCGCATAGCCTCCACCGCAACCAGCAGCGCCAACGTAGAATCCAGACCGCCGGAGATGCCCAGTACTGCCTTTGCGCCGATCAGTTCCAGCCGTCTTGCCAGACCTGACACTTGAATATTGAAGATGGACATGCAGCGCTCCATTCTGTCCTCCCGGGTGGAGGGCACAAAGGGCAGCTTATTCAGTTTATATAGGCTGCCATCAGAGCGCAGACCGCTACAGCCACAGTCAATGGTGCGAATTGGTTCGATTTTTCCGTAAAAGGAGGTTGCATCCCGGACGCTCTTATTCTTCCGGCGTTCGCTGCGAACCATGCTCACGTCCACATCCTGCACCAGCATATAATCCGTCTGCAGTTCCAAGTCATTTTCTGCTAACAGATTGCCACCCTCCGCAATCAGGCTGTGGCCGGAGAACACCAGATCCTGGGTAGACTCCGTACAACCGGCAGAGGTATAAGCATAAATACAGCTGCAGATAGAAGACTGGTGCTTCACAAGGTCACGCCGATAGGTCCGCTTACCAACGGTTTCGTTGGAGGCAGACAGATTGACGATCACTTCCGCGCCGTTGAGTGTCAGCATAGTTGACGGGGGCATAGGCGTCCAAAGGTCCTCGCAGATCTCCATGCCCAACAGGACGCCGTCACCGATCCGGAAGATAAGATCCCTGCCCACAGGAATATCGTAGTCTGCATCCAGACCAAAACTTCGGGCATTGACGGTTTTCTGGGTCAGATCCTCCGAGGAAGAGAACCAGCGGCGCTCATAGAACTCATTGTAATTGGGCAGATAGGTCTTGGGTACGATGCCCCGGATTACGCCTTGGGAAATCACGATGCCGCAATTGTACATCTGTCCCTCAATGACCAAAGGTGCGCCCACAACGGCCGTAACACCCGGATGGGCAGCGGAGCAGGCAAGA
>JAZNRW010000069.1:0-13366 GCA_045590835.1 Faecousia sp. | reverse complement strand
TAAGGAAATCCCGGTTGAAAAACTGCAAAAGCCGTGGCGTACGCCACGGCTTTTGCAGTTTTTCAACCGGGATTTCCTTAGAAAAGTCTTGCTTTTTTCAGCATCATTGTGTATTATTATAGATACATGCATTCTTCGTGTGTATGTGTTCCATTCGCGCTTCCTTCTGCTTGTAAGTAAAGGAGTAAATGAAATTAAGAGAAAGGATCTGAAACATGAAAAAAGTAGCCATCTCTCTTGCGTGTGTGCTGCTGGTTTTGGCCATGTCGATTGGTATGATCGCCTGCGGCAACAACAGCAAGCCTGCTGACACCACCGGTGCATCCGCAGACCAAACCACCGGAGCGCCTGATGAAACCACCGGCGCATCCGACGAAACCACTGAACCTACCGAAGAAACCAACCCCACTACCCCCAGACCCACCTTCCCTGAATTGACAGACGATAATTCCTTGAATCTGACCAATATGAAGGTTGTGCTGCCTGCCTCCCCCACCGATGTGGAGACCAACGCAGCCAAGGAACTGGTGGATTATGTAGAAAAGATGACCGGTAAGGTTATCTCCGTGGTCAACGAAGGCGCTGCAGTAGAAGCCGGCATTTATGTAGGTAACACAGAGTTTGCCAAGACCAACAACGTGACCTGCCCCACCACCGAGTATGGTGAAGGCTGGGCCATCAAGGCAGTTGACGGCAACCTGGTGCTGTACGGCGAGGCTGTCCGTGGCACCCTGTATGCTGTCTACCATCTGCTGGAGGATGCCCTGGGCATTCACTGGCTGACCTATGATGTAGAAGTTGTTCCTGAGGCAGAAGCCGCTTTGGTATGGGACGCATATGATGACAGCGGCGCGCCTGCTTTCAAGTACCGGGATATGTACACCGGCGGCTATGTCAACCTGCAAAACATGTTCACCCTGCGCAACCGCTTGAACGGTAAGCATTCTAATTACCCCGTTGAGGGCTATGGCGATATGGAAAACTACGGTTCTCCTGCATATGTGCACACATTCGCCTACTACGTACCCAGCATCATGTTTACCGAGCATCCCGAGTGGTTCTCCCTCATCGACGGCGAACGGGTTCCGGACGGTCAGCTGTGTATGACCAACGAAGACCTGAAAGAGTACATGACAAACAAGCTGCTGGACTACATTGCAGACGATATTGCGAGTGCAGAGACCTTCGGTCGTATTCCTCGCCGTTGGTACGCCATCGTTCCCAGCGATAAGGATATGTTCTGCGAATGTGAAAATTGTGTCGCCGCCATTGAGAAGAGCGGTCTGTCCGGTTATCTGCTGCAGCTGGTGAATTATATGGCAGATGCCGCAGCAGAGAAGTACCCGGAGGTTCTGATCGACACCTTGGCATATTGGCAATACATCGAGCCCCCTCTGGACGACACCAAGCCTGCCGATAATGTGGTAGTTCGTTTCTGCTGGAATGAATGTGATATCTTCCACAGCATTTCCCACAGCAACAACGCTAAAATGCTGGAGTGGCTGCAGACCTGGCGTGACCTGACCAAGGAAGGCCAGCTCTTCTTCTGGGATTATTTGGTTACATATAACGATTGGGGTATTCAGACCTTTACATACAAGATGCCTGACCAACTCCAGACTATTCTGGAAAACGGTGTTGTCGGCTATTTTGGTGAAATTGAACGCTGCATCGCCACCGATTTTTGGGATCTGAAGGTGTGGGTGATCACGAAGTTGTTGGAAGATCCTTACCAGGACTTTGAGTACCTGCTGGATACCTTCATAAATAACTACTACGGTGAGGCCGCTCCTTATGTGCGGGAGTATTTGGATTTTGCTGAAGGCGTAGTAGCTAATGACACGGTCTTTATCTTTATGGGCACCCCGACAAATGCTCTCAGATGCTTTACCGTTGAAGATATTATCACCGCAGATGAGATCTTCAAGAAGGCATTTGAAGCCGCCGGCGATAACGAAGAACTTCTGGTGCGTCTGCGGCTGGCCAGATTCGGCCTGGACCGTCTGATCTTCACGCGCTTTAATTACTTCGAAAGAACAGCCAAGGACGAAGGCGTTGAATTCAACATTAGCCAAATTGAAGTTTGCGAAAGAGCCCTGGCCTGTATGGAAGAGCAGACTGCACTTCGTGGAAGATACGATGACACCTTTACCGCTGATTCCTACACATACGGACTGTACAAAGATACCTTAGAAAAACTGAAAGCGAAGCAGTAATATCACATAAAAGTACCGGAACCGATGGTTCCGGTACTTTTTGCTTGCAATAAACAAAGATTCTAGTTTCACTAGGAAAAGCCATGCTTTTGGTACATCATGTACCTCCTTGTATAACGGCTCTTAATGCACGATTGTATCGGTAAACGCTTGTTTTAATTCGCTGTGAGACGCGCCGCCCAGGCCGGCTTCTCTTGCTGCTTTGCAGAAATTCACCTTCAAGGGGCAGTCACCGCAATGCAGTGACTGCGGGATTATTTTGGACTAAAATAGCCACGAACTATGTGCATAATTATTCCTATCCTAGCAATCCCTCCGACCGAAATCAAGGATTCCGGTCACCTCCCTTTGCACAAGGGAGGCTCTATGCGGGCACTCTGCAGCAAACTGGCTCAGAATGACAACGGAAAAGATGTGTCATTACGTGCTGCGACATAATTGCAGTAGATTCCCACGCCAGTGTGCGCACTGGCTCGGAATGACCCGAGGGGGAGCTTTCCACACCGGTGTATCAAATGAATGTATGCCTGCCGGTGGCAGGCATTGTTATGGAAAAATGCGCTACGCTCTGCCGCACGCCCCCACGAACAGGGGAGGTTTTGCGGGCGATTCATGTTGGAAGAGGTATGCCTGCCACCGGCAGGCATTGTTATGGAAAAATGCGCTACGCTCTGCAGCACACCGGCTTTGAATTAAGTCTCTCAACGGGCGATTTGTGAATCGCCCCTACATGGCGCAGTGTAGGCTTATCGCTGGGTTGGGATTAGGCATAGGGAAAACTACCGGCACAGCCGGTGGTATGCTTATATAGCAAAGCCGGGAACGCAATTCGCGTTCCCGGCTAAGGTTTTATATATTGGTATTAAGTACTGTAGAGATTAGTTCTTACCTTGGGCAGTTCTCCACTCGTCCAGCTGGCGCTGTGCTTCTTCCAAAATAGTATCAATGCCGTTGGCCTTCAGTGCCTTGCGGCAGTCCTCAACCAGCTTATCGGGGTCTTCAATGTTCAAGGGGGAGGCCAGGGTCATAACATACCGCATCAATGCGTTGGTACATGCGGAGATCTCGTTCATAACAGGCTCCTGGTTGAAAATGAAGCCCAGGTTATCAGACAAGGTGGCATTTTCATTCAGATCAGTCAGCTTCTCCCGGAAATTCTCAGAAGCGCCCGGAGAAATCAAGCAGGCGTAAACGCTGGAATTACGGGTGCCGTACCAGTGATACCAGTGGGGAGACTTCAGGTTTGCATTTCTACCGATCAGCTCAGCAACTTCATCGCCGTCTTCGTTGGTCCAGTCGGTACCCTCGATACCAAACTTCAAGGTGGTGCAGAGGTACTCATCGGAGTACAGCAGTTCCATAAACTCCAGAGCGCGCTCGGGGTTCTCGCAATTTCTGTTGAGAACATACATATGCGCCTGCAGATAAGTGGTGGAGATAATGGGAGTACCAGCGGGCACCCACACAACCTCAAAGTCCTCGTACATCCAGGGATCAACATCAATGTAGCCGCAGGTTACATCGCCGAAGAAGTCCATGGTTTGAATACTACCTTTATGGCCGGTTACAATGCCGTCCTGGACCAGCTTGTAGAGGGTCTGGACATATTCTGCGTACTGATCAGTGAAGAAGGGGCAGAACAATTCGCCTTCGCCATAGCCTTCAAAATGATCATATCCGGGAACATTGGCTGCAACCAGAGTTGTATTTCCGGAGCCGACAATGGCCTCAAACTTGAACCATGTTTCAAACCACTGGGTAACGTCAACACAATAACGGTCTTTGTCGGAGGGGTACGTTTCTCTGTAGGTTTCGGTCCACTCATACAGGGTGGGCAAGAAGTCCATCATAGTTCCCCAATTCTCGGGAACTTCCAGACCGCACTCGTCAAGCAGGGTCTTATTGAGGATCATACCCCAGTTTTCAGCCAGATCCTTATATGCGGAAGCGCCCAGGATCTCACCGTTGTAAGTAGCAGCAGGCCATGCCTGTTCAGGCAGGATCTCCTGGGCAGTGGGCAGATAGCCCTGCTCCAGGTAGGGGGTCAGGTCCATAAACAGGTTACGGGGACCATAAGCCTTAAACAGAGCGGGAGTAACACAGGAAACATCCCAGTCGCCGACGATCAGCTCAGTGCTCATAATACCGGCAACGTCAGCTTCAGGATACCAGAAGATCTCCAGGTCAATGTTCAGCTTTTCCTTCACATAACGCTTAACTTCTGCCTCGACTTCGTCACGACCCAGATCACCGGGGTCAGCAGCCATCCACTTCAGATAAACGGGCTCTGCATAGGGATCCTCTGTGGGTTCGGTGGTGTCAGCACCACCAGTGGCATCGCCTGTGCCTTCCGTGGCGTCGCCTGCGCCTTCCGTGGCGTTGCCTTTGCCTTCGGTAGCAGCATTGTCGTTGGGTTTGGTGTCATCGGTGTTACCCTTGCCGCCACAGGCAGCCAGAGAAACCAACATCAAAACAGCCAAAAGCAGACACATAATGCTCTTGAATTTTTTCATTGTTTTTCCTCCTTAATAATATAACGCTTGGCCGGATCAAACCGGCTGATCTATATTATACAAACACAATCTCTGGCAAGACCGCATTTATATTATATACAGCAGTTCTGTGCGGGGGCTTCCTTAACCCTTAACACTACCGGATGTAACACCCTTGATAAAGTATCTCTGGAAGAACGGATAGCAGCACAGCAACGGTGTCACAGCAATAACGGTGATCGCCATTCTGGTACTGAACTGCGGTATCTTGCTTAGAATTTGCTGACCTTCCACCGTCGCAGATTGCGGGTTACTCATCAGCATATAAGTAATTGTTCTTTCGATCTTAGTTAGGTAGGTCATAATGGGCTGGAGTCTTTGATCCTGCACATACATAGCGCCGGTAAACCAGTCGTTCCAGGATGCAGAGAAGGCACTCAGGCCACAGGTTGCCAAGCCGGCCTTCAGCAGGGGCAGGCATATTTTGTAGTAGATCTGGAATTCACTTGCGCCGTCCAGCTTAGCGGATTCCAGCAGCGCCTGATCCAGGCCGCCTGCGACGAACACACGCAGGGTGTAGATCGTGCCTGCGCTGACCATACTGGGCAGCAGATATACCCATATAGTATTATCAATGTTCAGAATTCTGGTATACAGAATGTAAGTAGGGGCGATACCGCCGCCAAACAGCGTTGCGCCGTACAGGAACTTCGCCAGGAAACCCCGGGCTTTCAGTTCTCTGCGGGCAAGCGCAAAGCCGAACATAGAGCTGAAGAACAGGTGGCAGAAGGTATCGGCAGTGGCATAGAAGAATGTATTTGCATAGCTGCGCCACAGGGAGCCACCCACCATAAACAGGTATTTATAAGCATCCACTGACCATTCGGAGGGCCACAGCTGAACACCAAATTCGTGGTAAGAATCGTCCGTGGTAAGGGACATGGCCAGAATCATCCAAATGGGGAGGATGAAGATCAGCGCCACGATAGCAATGATGATACTCATCACTAAATTGGTAGTGGGAGTTACCTCAGTAATGGTTAAGTGCTTGGTTCTCTTGTTTCTTCTCATATCGGCATCTCCCTTCTTAGAACATAGCTGCGTTCTCGTCCAGTGTCTTGACGATCTTATTGGTAATCACAACCAGAATAATACCGACAACGGACTGGTAGCAGCCTGCCGCAAGAGACATATTTATGTTACCATAGTTTTTCAACGCATTATAGATGTATGTATCCAGCGTCATAGTGACATCATACAAGGTGCCGTAATTCTTGGTAACCAGGAAGAACAGGTCGAAATTACTCCGGAACATACCACTCATAGAGCTGATCAAGCCCAAAGCCAGCATCAGTCTCAGGTTGGGAATGGTAATATGCATCAGCTGCTGGAAACGGCTGGCGCCGTCAATGGAGGCAGCCTCATAATACGAAGGATCGATACCGGAAATGGTGGCAGTGTAGCTAACGGAGGCGGCGCCCGCGTTCTTCCACAGGTACACAAATGTCAAGATAAAGGGCCATGCTCCAACCTGGATCCACCAGTTCACCGGTTCTTCGCCTATGTTTTTCAAGAGCTTGTTAATCGCGCCGCCATAGCCTTCGCCAAGCAGCGTGCCGGTGATGGTGGACACGACAACCATAGACAGGTAGGAGGGCATCATATAGAGGGTCTGGGAAGTCTTGGAAAATTTCTTGTTGGTCAGCTCGGTGATGATCAGTGCCAATGCAACGCCCAAAAACATCCTTAAGGCGATGAACACTACGTTGTACAGCACGGTGTTTCTGGTCATAATCCAGGAGTCGGTAGAAGCGAACAGGAACTTAAAATTCTTAAGTCCCACAAAGGGGCTGGTAAACAGGCCCTTTGAAAAGTCCAGATTCTGGAAGGCCATAACGATACCGTACATAGGGAAGTAGGCAAACACCAGCAGCAGCACGATGCCGGGGAGCGTCATCAGGTAAAGCTGCCAATGCCGCTTCATTTCGCGAACAAAGGGATTTACCTTCAACGCAGGGTTTTCCAACTTAGTGGGGGTTGCTTTCATTGTTGATTTCTCCTCCATTTTCGTAGTTGTCCGGCTCCAGCAACGCAAAATATGCAGGAGTCTACTTGCAACAGTCCTGCTACACATCCGAACCGCATTCTGTGTGTTTGCAGATCCGCCGTGTAACCAGTCATGCCGCGCAAAATATAAAACACGGCAATTGCCGCATTCAACCTGCGCGTAACCCGCCGCTGTCTGGGTCTTCCGCAATTTGCACGATTGAAAAATACAAACATGGGCGGTTTTTTGTATTATAGCACAGCGGTTTTGAAAATGCAAACAAAATTCTTGCTTTTTTATGAAAAATATAATAATATATTGTCATATTAATTCCACCCTCAACGAGGCGGGTTGTGTGGCCCGGCGGAGGGGAATACACCATTTTTTGCATTTTCTGTACGCCCAGGGGGCGTGCAGGATCGGAGATGTCATTTTATGAGAAAATTTTTTAACCCAGAGAGTCCATTCATGCAGTTTATGACGCGCATTGCGGATTATTTCATCGTAAACCTTTTTATGGTTCTGCTCAGCTTTCCCATTATCACTTTTGGCGCCGCCATAACCGCCGGCAACAAGGTTATGCAAGACTTTCAGTTTGATAACGAACAGCCTATTGTCCGGTCCTTTTTTAAGTCTTTTGCCCGGAATTTTAAGCAATCGACCATCGTGTGGCTGATCGTGCTGCTGGTGGCGCTCCTTTTGTTCGGCGAATTGATACTGGTATATGTATACATCGGCGGCACTTTTAAGCTGATTATGTTTGCGCTGCTGGGCTCTGCATGTATTGTGGTGCTGGGCGCCGCACTTTATGCATTCTCTTTGATTGCCCGGTACGAAAATACCCTGAAGCAGCATATGCGCAACAGTGTTCTGCTGGCCATCGGTCATCTGCCCAAAACGATTCTGATTCTTTTGCTATATGCCGCGCCCGTTTTGCTGTGCATTCTCCCCGAGGGTGAGGATGCGATCGCTCGGACGCTGGCAACGGTGACGCTGGTCCTTTCTGTCTTTGGTTTCAGCTTATTGGTCCACCTGCAGGCACGGCTGATGAAACCCATCTTGATGAAGCTGGAAGAAAACCCCGAGGAGTCCCAGCAAGTTGAAGCTGTTCCGGCAGAAGAAGACCAAGGGGTCACACCCTGAGCATAGGGCGCTTCCCTATCCACCATTTACGCACGAATACCGGGAGGGTGTAGTTATTATGACAATGTTTGAGTATGCCATCGCTTCCTTCAAAAGTATGAAAGGAAAATCCCCCAAGGAAAAGTGGACCTATTTTCTTGACTATTTCGCCATCCCCACCGCAGTCGTCATTGTCGTTCTCGTCAGCATTATCAGCTGGCGGATCTCCGTAGCAAACCGGAAAGATGTGATCCTTGAGGGCATTCTGGTTAACAGTGGCTTTTCCGAAGAGCAATCCAGCTACACCCAAGGGTTTTACGAATATGCCGGGGTCAACACCGACGAGAATGAAGCAAAATTTACCACGAATATCAGTTTTACCAACACTTTGCCGCAAATGTACGCTGCCAACCTACAGACGCTCTACACCAAGGTCGGTGTAGGTGAAGTGGATTTCATTACAGGACAGGCGCAGATATTCCCGTTGTTTGCCTACAACCGCAGCCATATGCTGAGGGATCTGCGGGAGGTGCTGCCGGAAGAATTGCTGTCCCAGCTGGAAGGGCGGCTGTACTACATAGATAGAAGCATTCTGGAGCAGGAAGAGGACTACAGTGATTTGACAACCCCCTCCGATTCTTCAGAAGAACAAACCTTCAATTATCCCGACCCCAGTAAGCAGGAAGAGATGGTGGATCCCATCCCCATCGGCATTGATATTCGGGATTGTCAGCAATTCCGGGATGCTTACTATCCCGAGAGCGAAACATTGTACCTAGGTATTGCCACCAACTATCCCAACCCGGAGATGCTGCTGACTTTTCTGCAGTATCTGCTTTTTGAAAACGGCTGATGCAAGGAATTGCCCTTGTCAAAAGGTTGGGAAAAAAGCGGGAAGACTTTTTATGTTTTCCGTGGTATGATGATAGCGCCGAAAGTAGAAAAACCGAATATCAAAAAAGCGGAGCGATGCTCCGCTTTTTTCATTGCAAGGAGGAGATGCGCAGACAATCATGGCTTCAAAAGAGGTTTCCCGGGAGAAAATCGTGAAAGAACTGGCGGCCATTGGCTTCGCCAGAGTGACAGACTATATGCAGATCGAAAACGGAGAGCTGAAAATCAAAGAAAAGCTCCGCTCAGCACAGGGGGCAGCCATTGCGTCCATTGAACGCTCACCCACAGGCATCAAGGTGAAGTTCTATGACAAAATGAAGGCTCTGGAACTGCTGGGCAAGCATCTGGGTCTGTTTGAGAGCAAAGAAAGCCGCTGCGACAGTGGCGACAACAATCTACTGGAGGCAATTATTCAGGCAACACAGGAGGCATTACAGACCAATGATATACCGGAACTTCAGCAAGCGGCAGCTGCTGGCCATGACCTGGTGGAACCGACCGGCGTTTAGCGCCTGTGAGGGAATCCTCTGCGACGGCGCTGTCCGGTCCGGGAAAACCGTATCCATGGTGGTAGGGTTCTTCCTGTGGAGCATGGCACGCTTTGACGGAGAGGTGTTCGGGATCTGCGGCAGAACCATCGGGGCTTTACGTCGGAACATCATCACTAATCTCCACGGCTGGCTGGGAGACATTCTGGACATCCGGGAGTACCGCACCGACAACAAGCTGGTGGTCACAAACGCTAACGGGCAGCAGAATACCTACTATCTGTTCGGCGGGCAGGACGAGAGCGCCTACAAGCTGATCCAAGGCATCACCCTGGCGGGGGTATTGCTGGATGAGGCGGCGCTGATGCCCCGTTCTTTCGTGGAGCAGGCCTGCGCCCGGTGTTCGGTTGCCGGCTCGAAACTGTGGTTTAACTGCAATCCACAGGGTCCGCAGCACTGGCTGTACAAGCAATGGATCCAAAAGGCGGCGGAAAAGAATCTGTTGCACCTGCACTTTACCATGGAGGACAACCCGGCCCTGGATCCGGTTGTCCGGCAGCGGTATGAGAGGCTGTACAATGGGGTCTTTTACCGCCGTTATATTTTGGGACAGTGGTGCATGGCAGAGGGTCTGGTGTATGACTTTGATCCGCAAAAGCACCTGTGCGACCAGCTTCCCAAAACCGGTCGGTACTACATCTCCGTGGACTACGGTACCCGCAACCCTTTCTCCGCGGGTCTGTGGTGTGTGGCAGAGGGAAAGGCGGTTCGGATCCGGGAGTATTACCACAACGGCAGAGACTCCGGAGTGATGAAAACCGACGAGGAGTACTACCGGGCAGTGGAACAGTTGGCAGGTACGCTTCCCGTGGAATGCATTGTGGTGGATCCGTCGGCGGCGTCCTTCATCGCAACCATCCGGCATTACGGCAGGTTCTCTGTCAGGAGAGCCTTAAACGATGTGCTGCCCGGCATCCGGCTGGTGGCTGCGCTGCTGAAAGCCGGGGTACTGCAGTTCCACCCATGCTGCCAAGACACCATCCGGGAATTCGGTCTTTACCGGTGGGAAAAAGATGGCACAGACCGGGTGCAGAAAACAGATGACCATACCATGGACGATATCCGCTATTTCTGCACCACGGTACTACGCAGAGACCGTGAAATTCGCAAACTTTTGGAAGGAGAATGACATGAGAAAATGGCTGATTGACCGGTTCCTGCCTATGTGGGCCAAGGAAACGGTACTGGTGGAAAACAGACACCTGCGGCAGGAAAACCGGCGTCTGCAGGAGAAACTACAGCAACAGGATGCCTATATTCAAGGCGTACAGGCCGGTCTGCGGGCAGTGAAGCGGATCAGCATCTACAACCAAGGAGGGGATGTATGAGCATCTACAGTTACGAAAAAGCCTTTGGCGCATGGGACAAGACCAGCCCGGCTATGCGGCGGGCAATTGCGCGGTGGTTTTCCTTGTACTACGGAAAAGAATCTGACCGGGAGACAGACGGCTGCCAGCGGGTGGCTTACAGCGCTGTCAACAAGCTGGTAAAAACCTTGTTTGGTGAATACCGGGCAGAGGCGACCAAGCCCCTGGGTGTGCAACTGCTGCAGGAACTGGAGGAAGTGCAAAAACAAGCCCTGCAGCTGGCGCTGGTAGGCGGCGAATGTTATATAAAACCCTGCCCCACCAAGGCGGGGTTTTCTGTTGCCCTGATCCCCCGGGATCGGGTACTGATCTTTGGCAGAGACGATAAGGGCGTACCCACCGATGTGGGACTTTCCCAGATCCGGATGGAAGGCAATGAATACTACACCTTGCTGGAACGCAGAACTGTGGATGCAGACGGGTATCTGACCATCCGCAATCGGCTGTTCCGCAGCCGGGATAAGGGTATGCTGGGCACAGAGATCCCCCTTGCCAATGTGCCGTTCTATAACGATCTTGCGGCGGAATACCGGTATGAAAAGCCGGTGGATTCCGTTGGTCTTGTGCAGGTGAAGACCCCCATGCTCAACTGTGTGGATGGCTCTGCCGACGGCGTGGCGGTATTTGCTGCAGCGGAAGGCGTGATTGCCAACATTGACAAAAATGAAGCGCAGATGAACGGAGAGTTCAGCCGGGGTCAGAGCCGGGTATTTGCCTCTTCGGATCTATTGGACAAGGAACAGGGGCTGAAAGACACCCTATTTGTGGGTCTGGATGAGGATCCGGAGCGGGTCGGCTTGACCGTGTACTCCCCCAATCTGCGGCATGAAGCCTATCTTGCCCGGAAACAGGAGTACCTGCGCAACGCCGAGAGCATTATGGGTCTGCAGCGGGGTATGCTGTCGGATGCCAATATGGATGATCGCACCGCTACGGAGATCACCGCCAGCGCGGCGGAATTCTCCCTGACGGTGATCCAATTCCAGCAGATGTGGCAGCAGGCGGTGCAGAAGCTATTTGCCCTGTGCGCTGTGCTGGCCCAGCTGTATGACCTGCCCAGCGCCGATCCCGGCGAACTGTCCATTGACTGGGGCAACGGTACGCTCTACGACCAGGAGAAGACCTGGGCTGAGTATGTGGAAATGGTAGATAAGGGTCTATTAAAGCCAGAGATCGCCCTGAGCTGGTGGTTCCATATCCCCTGCCAGACCGAAGACGATCTGGAGCATGTAAGAAAGACCTATATGCCTAGTTAAAACGCGGCCGTTGGCCGCTTTTTATATGCCCTGACCGGCGTAAAAAGGTCAAAAGTATGGGATGCAACCCCGTAAAAAGCGTAACGAAAGGAGTAAAGATGAAACGAGAATTTTTGCAGAGCCTTACCATGGGAGATCAACCCCTGAGCAAAGAGATCGTCGACGCCATCATGGCGGAAAACGGCCGGGATATCCAGAATGTGCGAAGTCAGTTCGCTGACTACGAGCAGCTGAAAGAAAAGCTTGCCCAAGCGGAAGGTTATGAGGCTGCGGTGCAGGCAGCCAAAGATTGGGAGGATAAATTCCACCAAGCTGCAGCCCAGCATCAGCAGGCAATGGAAGAGCTGGAATTTCAGAAGAATCTGGAGCTGGCCATTTTTCACGCCCAAGGCAGAAACGCCAAGGCCATTACCGCTTTGTTGGACGTGGATGCGATCAAATCCTGCGAAAATCAGCAGACTGCCCTGGCAGAAGCGATGCAGAATCTGAAACGGGACTGCGGCTATCTGTTCCGGACAGAGACCCCGCCCCCCTACGCAAGGGGCACAGGTGCGGCAGCACCGGATACTCACAAAAGTCCTGCCACCCTGGCAGGCGCATTACTTGAAAGATTTGAAAGGAAGTAACAAATTATGGCTATTACTCTCGCAGAAGCAAAGGTCGGCATGGCCGACAAGGTCGATCAGCAGATCATTGACATGTTCCGCCGCAGCTCCCTGCTGCTGGATCAGATGCCCTTCGACAACGTCATCAGCCCCGGTACCGGCGGTTCTACCCTGACCTACGGCTACATCCAGCTGAAGACCCCCTCCACCGCCTCCGTGCGTACCATCGGCGGTGAATACACCCCCGGCGAAGCCAAGAAGGAAGCGAAGAACACCAACGCCATTATCATGGGCGGCGCGTTCCAGATGGACAGAGTCCTGCAGAACACCGCAGGCGCTGCCGATGAGCTGGCTTTCCAGGCTGAGCAGAAGATCAAGGCGACCGCCAACTATTTCCACAATCTGGTGATCAACGGTACCAGCGAATCCACCGGTGACGGTTATGTAGCAAACACCTTCGACGGTCTGAAGAAGATGCTCTCCGGTACCGCCAACGAGATCACCAGCCAGGTAAGTCTGAAGACCTCTACTGAACTGGACGAAAACTACAACGCATTTCTGGACGAGATGGACAGCTTTATCAGCTGTCTGGACGGTACGCCCTCTATGCTGCTGATGAACCGCAGCATGCTGGTGAAGCTGCGTTCCATCGCCCGACGGGCCGGCTACTATGAGCGCAGCCAGGATGACTTTGGCCGCACCGTAGAGACCTATGCCGGTGTGCCCATGGTGGATATGGGTCAGTACTACAACGGCACTACTGTTGCGGATGTGGTGGAGACCGACGGAAGCGGCAAGACCGCCATTTACGCAGTCGCT
>JAZNRW010000068.1:0-5525 GCA_045590835.1 Faecousia sp. | reverse complement strand
ACTAAGGTATGCCGGGGATTTTATATTTGACGGGCAACGCTTCGCAATGGAAGCGTTGCCCGTCAGCAAATTTCTTTTTTATTGCAGATGCGCCTCGTTGATGAGAATATGCACATCGTCCAGCTGCTTCTGAGAAACAGTGGTGGGCGCGTCCATCATCACGTCCTGAGCATTCTTGTTCATGGGGAAGGTGATGACCTCCCGGATGGACTCCTCGCCGGTGAGCAGCATTACCAAACGGTCAACGCCGGGAGCTGCGCCTGCGTGGGGAGGTGCGCCATAGGTGAAGGCATTGTACATGGCGGGGAACTTGGCCTTCACATCCTCCTCGCCCAGACCAACCATCTGGAAGGCCTTGACCATGATCTCGGGGTCATGGTTCCGGACTGCGCCGGAAGCGGACTCATAGCCGTTGACCACCAGGTCGTACTGGTCAGCATTGATGGCCAGCAGCTTTTCGGTGTTACCCTCCGCATCCAGCAGGGTCTGCATGCCGCCCTGAGGCATGGAGAAGGGGTTGTGGCAGAATTCCAATTCGCCGGACTCCTCGCCCATCTCGTACATGGGGAAGTCCACGATCCAGCACATGGCGTACTGCTCTTCATCGAAATGACCGGGGATGCGCTTGCCCATCATGGTACGGATCACGCCTGCGGTCTTCTGGGCGGCAGTCTTCTTGCCGGCAGCCATACAGACGAAAGAACCGGGCTTCAGATCCAGCTTGGCGGTGAGGGCATCGGTGTAATCCGTGAGGAACTTGGAAACGCCGCCGGTAAACTGGCCGTTCTCGTCCACCTTGATCCAGCAGGCCTTATTGCCGGTCTGCACTTCCACATCATTTAAGAGCTTATCGATCCATTTGCGGCCCTCAGAGAAGTTATCCACAGCCACAGCCTTGATCACAGCGTTCTGGAACGGGCCAAACTCGCAGCCTGCCACAGCCTCGGTGATGTCCTGTACCTCCAGGTCGATCCGCAGGTCAGGCTTGTCAGAGCCGTAGCGCTCCATAGCCTCGTTAAAGGGGATATGGCGGAACGGTGCCTGAGAGATCCGCTGATACTTGCCGAACTTCTCAAATACAGGCACCAGCACCTCTTCCAAAGTGGTCAGCACATCGTTCTGGGTGGCGAAGGCCATCTCCATATCCAGCTGATAGAACTCGCCGGGGGTACGGTCGGCACGGGCATCCTCGTCCCGGAAACAGGGGGCGATCTGGAAATACCGGTCAAAGCCGGAGGTCATCAGCAGCTGCTTAAACTGCTGGGGCGCCTGAGGCAGGGCATAGAACTTGCCGGGGTGGTTCCGGGCGGGAACCAGATAGTCACGGGCGCCCTCGGGGGAGGATGCGGTCAAAATGGGTGTCGTGATCTCCAGGAAACCCTTCTCGGTCATCAGCCGCCGCAGCTCCGCAACCACCTGGCAGCGCAGGATGATGTTGCTCTTCACAGCGGGATTCCGCAGATCCAGATACCGGTACTTCAGTCTGACATTCTCATCTGCATCCCGGCTCTTGTTGATCTCAAAAGGCAGGCTGTTGTGGACACACTTGCCCAGCACCTTGATCTCGGCAGGCACTACCTCGATCTCGCCGGTGGCCTGCTTGGGGTTCTTGCTCTCCCGCTCCCGGACTGTGCCGGTGACGGAGATGGTAGTCTCCTTGTTCAGACCTTTGATGGCCTTCATCATATCCTCAGTTTCGATCACCACCTGGGTGGTGCCGTAGAAGTCCCGCAGCACCACAAAGGCAAAGTTGGAGCCAACCTCCCGGACATTCTCCATCCAACCCACGATGGTCACATTCTGACCGGCATGGGCAAGGCGGAGCTGACCGCAGGTATGGGTTCTGGATTGCATCATATAACTAACCTCTCGCTTGTAAAATTTATCGATTTATTCTCTCATAAAACACAGAAAATGTCAATTCCCTACTTGGAATACCATTATTCTTTCGGCGGACCGTTTTCTTTTTTCTTAACCCAGGCATTGTATCCCCACAGACCGATCAGGCTGATGAGCCCCGTAATTGCATACACGGCCACCGCGCCACCGTAGCGACCCTCTCCCAACAGGTGACCGCCAAAGGTAGATGACAGCACAGAGGGGATTCGGGCGATCAAAGAAACCGTAAGAAATGTACCCAAGCGAATATCCGTCAGTCCTGCAAAATAAGTCAAGAGGTCCTTAGGTGTTCCGGGAATAAAAAATAACAGAAAAATTAAAAAAATCCGT
The DNA here is from genome assembly GCA_045590835.1 of Faecousia sp. Lineage (GTDB taxonomy): Bacteria > Bacillota > Clostridia > Oscillospirales > Oscillospiraceae > Faecousia. The sequence continues at coordinate 3,296 of JAZNRW010000068.1, read as the reverse complement.
TTCTTCTCTGTGTTCAAAAACCGCAGCCGGTTGATCTGCTCCCGGGAGATAAAAACCTCTACCAGCCTGACACCAAACCGGCGGGTTAGCATGAACACCAGAGCAGAGGCCAATCCCACGCCCAGGTAGCAAAGCAGCGTGCCTGCTACCGGACCAAACACAAAGCCCGCCGCACTTTCCAACAGCTCTCCGGGGATCAGCGCAACAAAAACCTGCAAAAACTGCAGACCCAAAAACACCAGCCATCCGGCAGCGCCAAAGGAGCGAATATAATCCCGCAGTCCCTCTTGGGAAAAAGATGCAAGCCATTTCCAAAGAAACCATGTCAGCAATGCTGCCAGAATCAGCACAACACCCACCGAGATTCTCCCAAGCCATTTACGCCTGCGGGAATATTTCTCGTCTTTCATCTTCTCCCCCCCCTTTTTCTCTCATTATACCCTTTCTTTCCCCGGCTGGCAATGCTCTGCCTTTCATTTTCCATAAAAATCGCAATTTTTGCAGCGGCGGTAAAACCGGAAATTTTGCGCCACCTTTACAAAATCCACAAATTTCCACGGTTCCCTAAGTTTTTTATGTGAATACTATGAAAAGTTGAATTTTTTACATTTTTTTCATTGATTTTATGAGACTTTTGCCGTACAATAGTTTAGAAACAAATTTGGAGTATTTTTCGAAACTTGAGGAGAGAAAAATATGCTGAATATCGTGCTGGTGGAGCCGGAGATTCCACAAAACTGCGGTAATATTGCAAGAACCTGCGCCGCCACCGGCAGCTGTCTGCATTTGATCCGCCCCCTGGGCTTTGACATTTCCGAAAAAGCCGTAAAACGGGCGGGTCTTGACTACTGGCATTTGGTAAATGTGCAGGTTTACGACAGTTTACAGGACTTTTTTGCGAAAAACCAAGTCCGGCAGATGTGGTGCCTGTCCACGAAAGCACCCCGGGCCTACACGGAAGCGGCCTTTGAGGACGGCTGCTACCTGTTCTTTGGTAAAGAAACCAAGGGCCTGCCGGAGGATTTTCTTACAGCCCATTACGATAGCTGCGTCCGGATCCCCATGCGGCAGGAGGCCAGGAGCCTGAACTTAAGCAACGCCGTAGCCATCACTGTGTACGAAGCCCTGCGTCAGCTCGAATTCCCCGCCCTGCGGGAGTTCGGCAAAATGCGGGGAGAATAATGATATCAATTAACCATATAATGGAGGAAACATCATGAACTACAACAAGAAGTCTATCGAAGACATCGACGTAGCCGGCAAGCGGGTTCTGTGCCGCTGCGACTTCAACGTCCCCACCAAGGAAGGCAAGATCACTTCCGACAAGCGGATCGTGGCTGCTATGCCCACCATCGAGTACCTGGTCAACAAGGGTGCTAAAGTGATCCTGTGCTCTCACATGGGTAAGCCCAAGGGTGAGTGGAAGCCCGAGCTGTCCCTGAAGATCGTGGCTGACCGCCTGTCCCAGCTGCTGGGTAAGGAAGTCATTATGGCCTCCGACGTTGCCGGTGAGGACTCCAAGGCTAAGGCTGCCGCTTTGAAGGACGGCGACGTAATGCTGCTGGAGAACACCCGTTACATCAAGGGCGAGACCAAGAACGACCCCGAGCTTTCTAAGGCTCTGGCCGATCTGGCTGACATCTTCGTCAACGATGCCTTCGGTACTGCCCACCGTGCCCACTCCTCCACTGCCGGTGTGGCTGACTACCTGCCTGCTGTTTCCGGCTACCTGGTCCAGAAGGAAGTTTCCATTATGGGTAAGGCTCTGGCTAACCCCGAGCGTCCCTTCGTTGCAATCTTAGGCGGCGCTAAGGTCTCCGACAAGCTGAATGTGATCAACAACCTGCTGGAGAAGGTAGACACCCTGATCATCGGCGGCGGTATGGCTTACACCTTCCTGGCTGCCCAGGGCTACAGCGTGGGCAAGAGCCTGGTGGACAACGAAAAGCTGGACTACTGTAAGGAAATGATGGCTAAGGCCGAGGCCAAGGGCGTGAAGCTCCTGCTGCCTACCGATACCGCTATCGCTGCTTCCTTCCCCTCCCCCATCGACGCCGAGATCCCCGTAGAATATGTGGACTGCACCGCCATCCCCGCTGACCAGATGGGTCTGGATATCGGCCCCAAGGCTTGCGCAGAATTCGCTGCTGCCGCCAAGGCTGCCAAGACCGTTGTCTGGAACGGCCCCATGGGCGTGTTTGAGAACCCCACCCTGGCAAAGGGCACCATCGCCGTTGCACAGGCTCTGGCTGACTCTGATGCTGTGACCATCGTTGGCGGCGGCGACTCCGCAGCTGCCTGCGAGCAGCTGGGCTTCGCAAATGCCATCACCCACATTTCCACCGGCGGCGGCGCTTCTCTGGAATTCCTGGAAGGTCTGGAGCTTCCTGGTATCGCTTGCCTGCAGGATAAGTAATTCGAACCAAAAAATATGACCTACCTCCGGCCGGGTCATACCCGGCCGGACTGACTATGTAAATAACATCGCAGACTGATGTGTATATATCGAAAAAAGGAGAACGAAAATGAACAGAAAGTATCGTAAGACCGTCATTGCCGGTAACTGGAAGATGAACAAGACCCCCTCCCAGACCAAGGAGTTTATGACCCAGCTGAAGGCCATTATGCCCAAGGGCCGTTGGTGCGATGTAGCCCTGTGCGTACCTGCTGTGTGCATCCCCGCCGCTGTCCGCGCTATGCGTGAGACCCGGGTCGGCATCGGCGCTGAGAACTGCAACGCCAACCCCTCCGGCGCTTATACCGGTGAGCTGGCTACCAACATGCTGGTGGATGCCGGTTGCAAGTATGTGATCATTGGCCACTCCGAGCGCCGTGAGATGTTCGGCGAGACCGACGCGGATGTGAACGCAAAGGTTCTGGCTGCTCTGGATGCAGGCTTGATTCCCATTATGTGCTGCGGCGAGACCCTGGCACAGCGGGAGAAGGGCGTTACCGCCGAGCATATCACCATGCAGATCAAGCTGGGTCTTGCCGGCGTGCCCGAGGACAAGATCCGCAAGGTCATCATTGCCTACGAGCCCATTTGGGCCATCGGCACCGGCCTGACCGCCACCCCCGAGCAGGCTGAGGAGGTTTGCGAAATGATCCGCGCTGTGGTGCGCAAGCTGTACTCCTCCAAGAATGCCCGTGCCATCTCCATCCTGTACGGTGGCAGCATGAACGAAAAGAATGCTTTCGAGCTGCTGGCACAGCCCGATATCGACGGCGGCCTGATCGGCGGCGCATCTCTGGTTCCCGAGAAGTTTGTCCAGATCATCGAAGCTGCTAACCAGCCC
>JAZNRW010000067.1:0-35549 GCA_045590835.1 Faecousia sp. | reverse complement strand
CCTCCTGGGGCGCTACCGTCACTTGCTCTCCTGTGCGCATATCCTTCACGGAGCACTTGCCCGCTGCCAGCTCATCCTCGCCCAGCAGCACCGCATAGGGAACGCCCAGCTTGTCCGCATAGTTCATTTTCTGCTTGAACTTCTTCTGCTCGGCGTACAGCTGCACCCGGACACCTGCGCTACGCAGGGTCTCTGCCACTGTCACACAGGCGGCAATATTCTCTGTCATCGGCAGCACCAAGGCATCTGCCGGTGCGCTGGGCAGATCGGGATTCAGCAAGCCCTGCTCGGCCAGCACATAGAACAGCCGGGTCAAGCCGATGGAAATGCCCACGCCGGGCAGGGCCTTATCGATGTAGTAGCCGGCCAGATTATCGTACCGACCGCCGGAGCAGACAGAGCCGATCTCCGGGTGGTCAAGTAAGGTGGTCTCGTACACCGTGCCGGTGTAGTAGTCCAGACCTCTTGCAATGGTCAGATCCACCGCAAAGTTCATTTCCGGCACACCGAATGCGGCAAGATTGGCGGTGACGGCCTTTAGCTCTGCAAGGCCTAGATCGAACACCTCATTGCGCCCTGCATAACCCTCCAGCGCAGCGATCACATCTGCGTTAGAGCCGGTGATGGCAATAAACTTCAGGATCTCATCGGCCTGTTCAGAAGTCAGACCGCAATCCTCCACAAGGATCTTGGCCACCTTCTCGGGGCCGATCTTATCCAGCTTGTCTACGGTGCGCATAATGTCGCCGCTTTTCTCGGACAGGTCCATCATGGCATAGAAGCCGGTGAGGATCTTTCGGTTGTTCACCCGGATCTGGAACCGCTCCAGACCAAAGCCCCGGAACACCCGGTAGATGATGGCGGGGATCTCCGCCTCGTTCATTATATCCAGCTTGCCGTCACCGATAATATCGATGTCCGCCTGGTAAAACTCCCGGAAACGACCCCGCTGCGCCCGCTCGCCCCGGTAGACCTTGGCGATCTGATACCGGCGGAAGGGGAAGGCCAGGTCATTGTAGTGCAGGGCAACATATTTAGCAAGGGGTACTGTCAAGTCGAACCGCAGGGCCAGATCGCTGTCGCCCTTGGCGAAGCGATAGATCTGCTTTTCGGTCTCGCCGCCGCCCTTGGCAAGGAGGATCTGCGCATCCTCAATGGCGGGGGTGTCCAGCGGTGCAAAGCCGTAGAGGGCGTAAGTATCCCGCAGCAGCTGCATCATTTTTTCCAGTTTTGCCTGCTTGTTGGGTAATAGCTCCATAAAACCGGACAGGGTCCGGGGTTTGATTCTTTCCATATCCGTTTCATCCTTTCTGAAACCGTTCTAAGAAAAAGCATGTCATTCCGAGCCTGCAAAGCAGGCGTGGGAATCTCTTTTTGCCTTTCGGCTTTGAGATTGCCACGTCGCTACGCTCCTCGCAATGACATGATGCTTCAATGACATTGGTCTGATTTTTTAGTATTTCGGCTTGTTATGATACATCTCACGCCAGTCAAGGTCGCCTCGCTGCAGACCCATAATGAACATTTCCGCGCTGCCAAGGTTGGTGGCAATGGGCACATTATGCTTGTCGCAATGGCGGATGGTCTCCACCATCTGGCTGTCATCCCAGGGCGCTACGGAGTTGGGGTCAGAGAACAGCAGCACCAGATCCAACTCATTGTAGGCGATCCGGGCATTGATCTGCTGGTGACCGCCCTGCTTATGGGACAGCAGCAGCGTAATGGGCAGACCCGTATTGTCCGCGATCAGCCGACCGGTAGTGGCGGTAGCAAACAGATTGTGCTTTGCCAGAACGCTTTTATAAGCAGTACAGAACTGCACCATCAGTTCTTTCTTTTTGTCGTGAGCCATAAACGCAATATTCACTGTCGTCACTCCTCCTTATAGTTTTACAGGAACACTATGCCCCTGAATCCGTTTGGCAATACGCCGGCAGGCTGCGGCAGCGCCTTTCTTTCCGTAACCCAAAAGCGGCTGACGGAAAGCTGCCGACAAAATCACCTGTTCATCCTCCGGCACCAGGCCAAGCAACGCAAGCCCTGCCTGATCCATAATATCATCCACCGTGATCCCCATAACCGCAAGCATTTTGGGATTGACCCGGTTAATGAGCATTCTCACATTTTCTTTACCCATGGTCTCCAGTACATCCGCCGCCCGGGAGGCATCCCGAATGGCCGCAGGCTCTGCGCCGGTCACTAAGATTACCCGGTCGGCAAACCGGGCAGCCAACCGGAAGCCGGCATCGATCCCCGCCGGGGCATCCAGCAGCACATAGGAAAACCGGCTGCGGGCAGCGTCCAGCATTTGACCGAATAGGTCTGCATCCACGCTGTCTATGGGGCAGTTCATAGGCGCGGTCAGGAAGACAAGGTTGGGATAGACCGGGTGGCAGGTAGCCTGATCCAGACCGTAGTGACCCTGGCACACATCCAAAAAAGACAGTGCGCCAATCTGGCTGATACCCAGCGCGATATCCAGATTTCGAAGGCCTACATCACAATCGATGCACAGCACCTTCTGCCCCTGCAGCGCCAGCGCTTCGGCCAGGCCTGCGCAGACAGAGGTTTTGCCGGTTCCGCCCTTGCCGGACAGAACTGCGATCAACTCTCCCACACAACGTCCTCCTTGCCCAGTATGACATTTATTATAAATCAACATCTGCCAAAAAGCAAGGGGTTTCCCACCAGGCTTTTGGTTATATTTTGTGGATTCTTTCCAAATATATCGATAAAAAATGTAAAAATAGGGATTTACTTTTTCCGCAACCTGTTGTATGATAGGCACGAACAGAGTAGGAGACCTCGCGTGAAGTGCTGCCAAAATGGGGAGTTGTCTGGCAGACGAAGGATTTTATCCGCGATGAGGTCGTCCGCACCCGCTGCACATATAGGAAACACTCCTTTATGTAAGCAACGATACTCGGTCGGGTAAAGAGGCCTGCCAGTTTTGTGCTGCCCTTTCCCCAATGGGTGTTATATCCATAGTATCACTCCCCCTGCGTATATTTACGCATGGGGGTTTTTGTATTATGGGCATACCGTTGGGGCAGTACCGGAGGCAGACAACCCCTTGCCCACATATTAAAGGAGGTTTTTTTATGACCAATCAACGAACAACGACCCTTTACCCCCATCCTTTCTCCAAGGCCTATTGGCGGGATGCCGCCTCTGAGCTGAAAAGCACCAAAATGCTGGTGATCACCGCATTGCTCATTGCCCTGCGTGTAGCCCTGAAGCCTTTGGCCATCCCTCTGGGCAATCCCCAGCTGTGCATCCAGACTGCCATGCTGGCAACAGCTCTCGGCGCTATGATCTTCGGGCCTGTGGTAGCCATTCCCGCTGCCATCATCTCCGATACCATTGGCTTTATGATCTTCCCCAACGGAGACTATTTCCTGCCCTTTGTGCTGACAGAGATCGCCAGCACCATGGTGTATGCCCTGTGTCTGTACCGGGCAAAGGTATCTACCGGCCGTGTGATCCTGGCAAGATTTATCATCTGCTTCCTCGTAAATATGATCCTGCAGACTATGATCATCGCCTGGCAATACACCTATATGGGCAATCCCGAGGGTGCAAAAAACCAGATCCTGGGCATTTTCACCGTGTCCCGTCTGTTTAAGAACCTGTTCTTTTTCCCCATCGAATCTGTGGTAATGACCCTGTTCTTAAAAGCTTTGATGCCGGTGGCCTATCGGGCAAAGCTCGTCTTTGACAAGGAATCCAACCTGGCCTTCAACAAAAAGCAGATCGCTACGCTGGTTCTGGTGGTGGTCGTAGGTTTGGGCAGCGCCGCCGGTTATCTTACATACTACTACAATAACAACTCCGTCACCAAGGATTACTCCGCTGAGGAAGTGGTGGAGCGCAATAAGGCCATGCACGCCATCATCCTGGCAGAGGATGACACCCTGCCCAAGGATAACACCGTGGCCGTGGTGGAATACGCTGCAAAACCCATTTGGGGCAAGGAAACCACCTATACGGTAGCCCTGTACCAGGCAGTGGAGGGTGCCGAGATCACGGATACTATGTGGAGCTACAAGAAAACGCCCGCAAGCAAGGACGAGAATCTGACCCGGCTTGCCACGGTCACCATTGTTGCGGAAAACAAAACAGATGCCGTTGTGTCCTTTGACTTACAGCTGACAGAATCCGGCAATTAAACACATACGGGGGGCAGCTGCGGCTGCCCTCTTTGCATTTCCCTATTTGACAAGAAATCAATCCCGGTTTATAATAAATAAAAAAATAAAAGGAGATATTCCTATGCATATGGATCACGATCATGTGGCCGGCGGTCATACCCACAGCCACGAGCATACCCACACCCACGAGCACACCCACGACGGTGTTGCCCATTCTCATGAGCACACCCATGCCCACGAGCATGACCATGCACATCCCCACTCCCATGAGCACCTCCACGAGGACGGCCACGCCCACACCCACCACCACAGCTGCGCCGGCAGCTGCGGTAGCTGCGCATCTTCCTGCGAGCATACTCCCATGGAGGAGCTGCTGGCGCTGATGAAGTATATGGCAGGCCACAACGCCAGCCACGCCAAGGAGCTGGCAGATCTGGCCATCCAGCTGGAAAAAGCCGGCAGCCACGCCGCCTATGAGCAGGTGATGGCAGCGGTATCCGATTTTGAAAAAGGCAATATGCGGCTGTCCGTTGTGCTGGCCAGTCTGGAAGCAAAGTAAGGAGACTTGCCATGTGTCTTTCCACTGTTTATAAGAACACCCGCAGCGAGGAAAATGTAGTCCTGCGCAATGTAATGCGCATCGACTGCAAGGACGGCTGCGTGATCTGCACCGATTTGATGGAGCGCACCGTTGCCATTGAGGGCACGCTGGAGAGCGCCAATCTGGTGGACGGTTTCGTGGTAGTCAAGGAGAATGTTCCTGCATAAGTCAAAACACCGTGCATAAAAGCGCGATGTCCTTAGCGGATAATCGCAATACAAAATAACAGATGCCTGCACAGACCCCTGAAAGGGAGCTGTGCAGGCATTTCTTTTATGCAGTAGGACGGGCTCCCCTGTGTAAGAAGAGCTGTCAAAATCTTCTGATTTTTGACTGAGGGGGGTGTCATGTATTGTTGTATACAATCCCCACAATCAAGTCAACCAACTTCTGGAACACTTCTTTTACGCGGTTGGCTGTTTCTGTTACTTCTTCGTGACTGAGTTTTACCGGTAATACACCAGCTGCCATATTTGTAACACAGCTTACGCCGACTACCTGCATGCCGCAGTGTCCTGCTACGATTGCCTCCGGAACAGTGGACATACCTACCGTATCTGCTCCCATAATACGGAACATACGGATTTCTGCCGGTGTTTCGTAATTGGGTCCGGAATACATCGCATATACACCTTCCCGGAGGAAAATGCCAGCTTCCTGCGCTTTCTCTTTGATCTGTGCACGAAGGGATGCTGTATATAAGTCAGACATATCCGGGAATCGCGGTCCAAATTCATCCATATTGGGGCCAATCAATGGATTTGCACCAGAATAATTGATATGGTCGGAAATGAGCATCAAATCACCAGGTTTGAAATCCAAGTTTACGCCACCACAGGCATTGGTAAGTACAACTGTTTTTACACCAAGTGCTGCCAATACACGAATTGGTAATGTAATTTCCTGCTGTGGGAGTCCTTCATAATAGTGAATCCGTCCCTGAAGCACGACTACTTCCTGGCCGCTTTTCTTACCAAAGACAAGTGCTCCGCTGTGTCCTGGGATTGTAGGAACTGGAAAGTTTGGAATTTCACTGTATGGAATGCGAACTGCATCTTCTAATGTATCGGCATATCCACCCAAGCCACTGCCTAATACCAAACCGATCGTTGGGCGAATGGATACATGGGCGCGGATATACTCCGCTGCTGCTTTCATCTTTTCATAATTGGTCATTATAAAACTCCCCCATATAAATTCAGTTCAAAGTATCTTAACTATATTATATCAAATAAACGAGAACTTTTCCACCGAATATTCCGATTGATCTAACAGTTAGACAAATTGGGTTTTTGCAAGCAGTTCCTTGCTTTTCCCCAATGACTGTGGTAAAATAATTGAGATCTAGTATGAAGGAGTTTGCAAATGGGCAAATATTTAACGATTTTTCTTGTTTCCATGGTGCCTCTTATTGAACTGCGGGGCGCTATGGTAATGGCTATGGCGCCGGGTATGGATATCCCCTTCCCGCTGGCGCTGGCCATCTGCGTTGTTGGCAATATGCTCCCCGTTCCCATCATTTACTTTTTTGCCCGAAAGGTACTGGTCTGGGGCAAGGATAAAAAGTATATCGGCAAGCTCTTCACCTTCTTTTTGGTGAAGGGAGAGCGAGCCGGCAAAAAGCTGGTAAAAACCACCGGCCGGGGCGGATTGTTTATCGCCCTGATGCTGTTTGTCGGCATCCCCCTGCCCGGTACCGGCGCATGGACCGGCACTTTGGGCGCAAGCTTCTTGGACATGGGCTTCAAGTCCACCGTTGCCGCCGTATCCCTTGGCGTGGTTCTGGCAGGTATTATTATGGCGGCAGCCAGCACCGGCGTATTCGCCGTTTTTGGATTTTAAGTAAGGAGATATGGTTATGGATTGTCTGTTCTGTAAAATCATCGCCGGGGATATCCCCTCTGCAAAGGTCTATGAGGATGAGACCGTCTACGCCTTCCGGGACATCAATCCCCAGGCGCCCACTCACATTCTGGTAATCCCCAAGGCACATATCGCAAGTGTCAACGAAATTTCTGTCGATAACAGCGCTGTGGTTGCCCATATTTTTGAAATTATCCCCGCTATTGCCAACGCCGAAGGCCTGGCAAACGGCTATCGGGTGGTGTCCAACTGCGGTCCTGACGCCGGTCAGACGGTGCATCACCTGCATTTCCACATTCTGGGCGGCAAGGAACTGTCCTTGAATATGGCTTGACAAATTCTGCCAAACTGCTATAATTGCTTTAGTCGCAATACAACTTCGTCTTCGGGGAGCCGGCGCACCGGCTGAGATAAGGCTTTGTAGCCTTGACCCGTGAACCTGATACGGTCAGTACCGTCGTAGGAAAAGATGCACATATGAGATACCTTCTGTATCGCATTGCACCTAGACGGTTGCAATGCGATATATTTTTATTTAGGGCAAACTCCGAAAATGATTTTTGTCGGTTCTTTTGCCCGAGGAGGTTACAAAATGATAAGCAAAACAAGACGTATCACAGAAAGTGCCATGCTTCTGGCAGTAGCCATCGTTCTGGAGCTGGTAGCAAAAATGATCATTCCGGAAATGCCCTTCGGTGGGCAGATCACCATTGTCAGCATGCTGCCGGTGGTGCTGATCTCCTACCGGCACGGTGTAAAATGGGGTCTGTGGGCCGGTGTGGCTTACGCAATGCTGGAAATGGCCTTGGGTGCCAAAACTGTGGCAGCAGCCTTCCAACCCGGATATTTTGGTGACGGCACCATGCTGGTAAATGCTATCATCATGTGCCTGATGGACTATGTGGTAGCCTTTACGGTACTGGGTGTTGGCGGTATTTTCCGCAACCGTATCGTCCGGCCCGGTATCGCGCTGATGCTGGGCTCTCTGGTGGCGCTGGGGCTGCGGTATGTGGCGCACATTGCATCCGGTTATATCCTGTTTTCCGGATGGGCAGAATGGTTCTTCACCCAGGACGGTTTCCCCGCTTGGGGTGCGTGGCTGGTACAGAACCTAAGCCCTGAAGCGCTAGGTCTGACCTACAGTGTGGTATACAACGGTATGTACATGATCCCGGAAATGGTGCTGACTGCTCTGGCTGCTTTGCTTCTGGGGCGAATCCCGAAGATCGTTCAGAAAGTCAGCTGACACACATGAAATCCCCCCTGTGCCGTTAGGCACAGGGGGATTTTTTACTGTTGAATTCGAAACACGGACATACCCGGTGCTTCCAATGCAAGGCTGCTCACCTGGTAGAGCACCTGGGCCGCATCCGCCCGGGTCAGGGGGGTATTGGCGCTAAGCTCCACGCCGTTTTCCGCCATCACCGTCAAACTGGAAACCGCCCAAGTCGGCACATCCTCAGAGAAGGTAGGCTCTGCCTCCAACGCCTGGCTGCTGACCGTCAGATCCAGGGCGTTTTGCAGCATCACCGCTGCCTCTGCGCCGGTGATGGGCGCATCCAGATCCTGGTCGGTGAGCCAATCCGCGGTGAGACCGGACCGGATGGCCGCTGCAAGGTAGGGCTGCAGCCAAGAACGGGTGGTAACCGGCACGCCCTCCAGCTGCTCGCTGCTCACAGGCACATCCAGAACCTGCATCACCATGGTCAGGAATTCTCCCCGGCTGACGGTCTTATCCGGATAGAAGCAGGACTGGCCGCCCACCTGCTCGCCCACAAAGATACCTGTATTGCGCATCCACTCTGCCTCAAACCGGCAGTCCTGCCCTGCGGTATCGGTATACTGCCGGGCATCGGTGGGCTTGAGGATCTGGATGGTCACCGTAGCCACCCGGGATACATGCCCTGCCGGGTCTGCGGCGGTGTAGGTGAAGGAGTCCACGCCCACCTTATTCTTCTTGGGGGTGTAGGTGAAAGAACCGTCCTCCCGGACATCCACCGTTCCCCGCTTAGGATTCCGCACCACCGTATAGGTCAGCGCCTGTCCCTCCGGGTCGGAGACTTTCAGCACCCCGTCATTGGATAGATTTTTGTAGGTTTCCAGCGCCATATCCTCCGCCACGGGCGTTTTGTCCTCCTTGCCCCGGATGCCGATGGTCATGGTGGCGTTCTTCTCCACCCGATTTTCATAAATGGGCAGATAACTCATGGATGCCTGTGTGTCCTCCGTAGTCTTCCGGGGCTGGAAGGACAGGCTGCTCAGCTGTCCTGCGGTGAGAATATCACCCGGGCGAATGACCCGATTGCCCAGCATAACCGTGCCGGATTGGGCGTCCGGCAGTTCTGTCACGCAGATACCTGCCAAAGGCTCTTCGGCGGTGGAGAACTCTCCGCCGCTGAAACAGTAAAGCTGGTCGCAATCCACCTCAACTGCCCCGACACCCATGCACAGCAGCATGCACAGAGCCAGCAGCAGACAGGTAAACCGAATTGATTTCATAGAAAAACCTCCTGTTTTTGTGTTCGGAGGTAGTGTTTGCCAAAGGACGCAAAATTATACAGACCCGTCGGCATTTTTCAGGACATTCGTATATGTTGTGGGTTTCATGTATATTTTTAGGTATTCTCTGCATATACACCGATTCTTTATGCAACCACCTTCGGAAATATTTTCAGCAAAACATCCGTATACGGCGGACATTTTTATTTCTATTGTGGAATTACCCAAAATCAGCAGGGTATCGGTTCTATTTTTTGGCAGCTAAAACGGGGATTTTTTCCAAATCAGCACTTGCATAAATATTCATCGTGTGCTACAATGCATACAACACAACAAGCATCCCCGCAAAACGGGGGTGAATTTGGAGGAATGAAAATGAGTAAGAAGATCGAAAAAATCGTTTTGGCCTATTCCGGTGGTCTGGATACATCCATCATCATCCCCTGGCTGAAGGAGAATTACGATAACCCCTACATCATCGCCGTGGCCGGCAATGTGGGACAGATGGACGAGCTGGAAGGGCTGGAGGAAAAGGCCTACGCCACCGGCGCAGACAAGTACTATGCCCTGGACTTAAGCGACGAGATGGTCAACGATGTGATCGTCCCCTCCATTCAGGCCGGCGCTATTTACGAGGAGTACCTGATGGGTACTGCCTTTGCCCGTCCCATTATTGCTAAGGGTCTGGTGGAGATCGCCCTGAAAGAGGGCGCAGACGCTATTGCCCACGGCTGTACCGGCAAGGGCAACGACCAGGTTCGTTTCGAACTGGCCATCAAGCACTTCGCTCCCGATATGAAGATCATCGCTCCCTGGCGGGAGTGGAATATCAAATCCCGGGAAGAGGAGATCGATTACGCAGAGGCCCACAATGTGCCCCTGAAGATCAACCGGGAGACCAACTACTCCAAGGATAAGAACCTGTGGCACTTGAGCCATGAGGGTCTGGATCTGGAAGATCCCTGGAACGAGCCCCAGTACGAAAAGCCCGGCTTCCTGGAGATGGGCGTTTCTCCCCTGCTGGCACCCGACGTGCCCACCTATGTGACCATCGACTTTGAAAAGGGCGTTCCCGTAGCACTGGACGGTCAGAAGATGACCGCCACCGATATCATCTGGAAGCTCAACGAGATTGGCGGCAAGAATGGCATCGGCCTTCTGGACATCGTAGAAAACCGTCTGGTTGGCATGAAGTGCAGAGGCGTTTACGAGACCCCCGGCGGCGCGATCCTCTACAAGGCCCACAGCGTGCTGGAGACCCTGTGTCTTGACAAAATGACCGCCCACAAGAAGCAGGAGCTGAGCGTCTGCTTTGCCGAGCTGCTGTATAACGGCCTGTGGTTCTCCCCCCTGCGTAAGGCCCTGTCCGCATTTGTCACCGAGACCCAGAAGACCGTTACCGGCACTGTGAAGCTGAAACTCTACAAGGGCAACATGATCAACGCCGGTGTGAAGAGCCCCTATTCCCTGTATTCCGAGAATATCTGCACCTTCGGTGAAAGTGATTACGATCAGTCCCAGGCCACCGGCTTTATCAATCTGTGGGGTCTGCCCACCCAGGTGCAGGCACTGATGGAGCAGGGAAAACTGTAAGAAGAAAGGATGACCCCCATGAGCAAGATGTGGGAAGGCCGGTTCAGCAAAGCGCTGGACAAACAAGCGGATGACTTTAATTCCTCTATTCATTTTGATAGCCGTATGTTCCGGCAGGATATTGAAGGTTCTATGGCCCATGCCGCTATGCTGGCTGCCCAGGGGATTATCCCCCAGGTGGATATCGATATCATCCTTGGGGAGCTGGAGAATATTCTCCGGGATATAGAAAGCGGCGCGCTTCCCATAGACGATTCGGCAGAGGACATCCACATGTTTGTGGAGGCGGAGCTGACAAAGCGCATCGGCGATGTGGGCAAAAAGCTACATACTGCCAGAAGCCGCAACGATCAGGTGGCGGTGGATATCCGGATGTACCTGCGGGAAGAGGCTGCAGGTATTCAAAAAAAGCTCAAGGAGTTGATCCGGGTGCTTACACAGGTGGCGCAGGCGAATACCGACGCCATCATGCCCGGTTACACCCATTTGCAGCGGGCGCAGCCGGTTCTGTTCTCCCATCACATTCTGGCCTACGCCATGATGTTCACCCGGGATGTGAGCCGTCTGCAGGACGCAGTGAAGCGGATGAACCAATCCCCTCTGGGCGCCTGCGCCTTAGCCGGCACTACCTATCCCACCGACCGAAGCCATACCGCTGCGGCTCTGGGCTTTGACGGCATCTGCATGAACAGCATGGACGCCGTATCCGACCGGGATTTTTGCGTGGAGCTGCTCAGCGCCCTGTCTACCGTGATGATGCACCTGTCCCGGTTTAGCGAAGAGATCATCCTCTGGTGCAGCTGGGAATTCCAGTTCGTGGAGCTGGACGACTGCTACACCACCGGCTCCAGCATCATGCCCCAAAAGAAAAATGCCGACATTGCGGAGCTGGTCCGCGGCAAGACCGGCAGAGTCTACGGCGATCTGATGGGCACGCTGACTATGCTGAAGGGTCTGCCTCTGGCATACAACAAGGATATGCAGGAGGATAAGGAGTCCATTTTCGATGCAGTGGACACGGTGAATATGTGCCTGCGGGTGTTTACCCCCATGGTACAGTCCATGAAGGTCAAAAAAGAGAATATGTACAAAGCCGCCCAATCCGGCTTTATCAACGCAACAGACCTGGCAGACTATCTGACCAAAAAGGGCATCCCCTTCCGGACCGCCTACAAGATCACCGGTCAGCTGGTGGCTCACTGTATTCAAACCGGCACGGTTCTGGAGCAGCTGCCTCTGGAATTTTTACAGCAGCAGCATCCGGCATATGAAGCAGATGTGTACGAACAGATCTCTCTGGAGACCTGCGTTGCCAAGCGGATCTCCGCCGGCAGCACATCACCCCAGTCCGTAGATACCCAGATCGCCTTTTTACAAGATTGGTTGGAGGTGCAGTCCTGATGGATATTTATCAACAAGCGGTGCTGCTGCAGAATAGTCTGCACCACCTGCCGGAAGCATCGGGCTGCGAGACAAAAACCAAAGCCGTCCTTATGAACTATCTCAGCGGGTATCCCGATCTGGAGATCGTAGACCAAGGAAAATGGTTTTACGCGGTTCACAGAGAAGGTCCTCTGGCTCCCTCCGTTGCCTTCCGGGCAGAGATGGACGCCATGGTAGGTATCGACGGTCAGCCCTATCACGGCTGCGGCCACGACGGGCATGTGTCCATCCTTGCCGCCTTAGCAGCCTGGACCAGCGGTAAGACCCTGCGAAAGAATGTGTATTTCCTGTTCCAACACGCAGAGGAGACCGGCGAAGGCGCTCAGGAATGTCTGGCGCTGTTCCAGCAAGAGAGCATTGATGCCCTGTACGGCTTCCATAACTGTCCCGGGTATCCTGCCGGAGCAGTCCTGCTGCTGCCCAACACCGTAGCCTGCGCCTCCCGGGGGCTGGTGCTCCATTTTGAAGGAGAACAGGCCCACGCGGCCAATCCGGAGCAGGGCAACAACCCCATCTTCCTTATCGCGGAGTTTTTCTCCCGGTGGGATGCACTCACCCACAGCGACGGCTACGACGGCATGGTGCTGGCCACCCCCATCTGCATCAACGCCGGAAGCGAAGCTTTTGGCGTGGCAGCAGGCAGCGGTGAGATTGGATTGACCCTGCGCAGCTGGTACAACGAGGACCTGGAAAAACTGGAGCAGCGCTTCATCGCTTGGGCGCAGGAGCTGGCAGACAAAGCCGGCGTAAAGCTGACGCACCGGACGCAGGATGTGTTCTATGCCACAGTCAACAACCCCAAGATTTACAGGCGTTGCGAAATGGCAGCAGAAAAGGCAGGTCTGTCCTCCATCGCCCTATCTGAGCCCTTCCGATGGTCCGATGACTTTGGCCGGTACTGCAGCAAGGTCAGGACCTGTTACATCGGCATCGGCAGCGGTGAGAATGCACCGCCCTTGCACACCCCCCAATATCAATGGAATCACGCTGTCACCGAGACGGCATTAAAACTATTTCAAACCATTATTTTAAATTAAAAGGAGAAAACGATTATGAAAAAGATTTTAGCACTAGTTTTGGTTCTTGTTATGTGTCTGGCTCTGGCTGCCTGCGGCGCAAAGGGTCCTTCTCTGGCAGATGTACAGAAGGCCGGCAAGCTGACGGTGGCTACCAGCCCCGACTTCCCTCCCTTTGAGAATCTGGAGGGTGGCGAAGTTGTCGGCATCGAAGTGGAAATTATGGAAATCATCTGCCAGAAGCTTGGTATCGACTTTGAACTGGAGCAGATCAACTTTGACGCAGTTCTCACCGGTGTTCAGACCGGCAAGTACGATTGCGGTATGTCCGGCATCTCTGTGACCCCCAAGCGTGAAAAGAACACGCTGTTTACCGTACCTTACTGCCTGGCAGCACAGTGCATCGTTGTAAATGCAGACAGCGCCATCGCTTCCAAGGCGGATCTGGCCGGTAAGAAGATCTCTGTACAGACCGGCACCACTGCTGCAGAATTCTGCAGCGGCGAGGGTTATACCCTGAGCCAGTTTGAAGCCAACCAGGACGCAAAGCTGGCCCTGACACAGGGCAAAGTGGACGCTTGGGTTGTGGACGACCTCACCGCTGCTGAGCTGTGCAAGGGCGATGACTCCGTGAAGATCCTGGATGAAGCTATGACCACTGAGCCTTATGCTTTCGCATTCGCTTTCGGCTCCGAGGATCTGGTAGAGGAGATTGACAAGATTCTGGAAGAACTGATCGCTGACGGAACCATCGCTGCCCTGTTCGAAAAATACGACGCCCCCTATACCAAGCCCGAAAACTAATTTGCAAATCGTTTTAGGGGTTGCTTTTTCAGCAACCCCTAAAATTTCATTTGAGAGGAACAAAAATGAATTCTTGGTTTGAACAATTATACGAAACCTTTATCGTAGATGACAACTACAAGCTGCTTCTGGAAGGTTTTGGCAACACCATACTGATCACCCTGTTTGCGTTGCTGATCGGTGTGGTGATCGGTTCTTTGATCGCTATCGCAAAGTACTATGCCGAGGGAAATAGGAAGCTGAAGTTTGTCAACTGGCTCTGCGACATTTACACCACTGTGATCCGGGGCATTCCGGTTACGGTGCTGCTGATGATCTTCTACTTTATCATCATCGTTTCCGACACCGATGGCATTACCACAGCCATCATTGCTTTCGGCATCAACTCCGGTGCTTATATGGCAGAGCTGATGCGCAGCGGTATCAATGCGGTGGATAAGGGGCAGATGGAGGCCGCCCGCAGCCTTGGTCTTTCCAAAGGACAGGCAATGGCAAAGATCATTTTTCCTCAGGCAATCAAGAATATTCTCCCTGCCATCGGCAACGAGTGCATTGCGCTTTTGAAGGAAACCTCTGTGGCAGGTTATGTCACCGTGGTAGATCTTACCCGCGCTGCGAATCTGATCCGTACCAACACAAATGATGCGGTAAACCCGCTGATCCTGCTGGCGCTTGTATATCTTACGGTAGTCGTGGCACTGACAAAGCTGCTGGCTGTTTTGGAAAGGAGGCTGGGGAAGAGTGATGGAAAATAATGTGATCATTCAGGTCAAAGGTCTGAAAAAGGACTTTGATAAACTGCCTGTCCTCAAAGGAATCGATATGGATATCTGCAAGGGTGACGTGGTGTGTGTCATCGGCGCCTCCGGCTCCGGTAAATCCACATTCCTGCGGTGTCTGAATATGCTGGAAACCCCCACCGCGGGCAGCATCTTCTTTGAGGGTGTGGATCTGACCAACGAAAAGGTGGACCTGAATCTGCACCGGCAGAAGATGGGCATGGTATTCCAGCAGTTCAACCTGTTCCCCCATCTGACCATTCTGAACAATCTGACCCTGGCGCCCATGCTGCTGAAGAAGCTGCCTAAGGAAGCAGCCGAGGAAAAAGCCATGGCATTGCTGGCGCGTGTTGGTCTTGCTGACCGGGCAAACGATTACCCGGGCCAGCTCTCCGGCGGTCAGAAGCAGCGTGTTGCCATCGTCCGGGCGCTTTGCATGGAGCCGCATGTGATGCTCTTTGACGAGCCCACCTCCGCTCTGGATCCGCAGATGGTGGGCGAGGTTCTGGATGTTATGAAGGAACTAGCAAGAGAAGGTATGACCATGGTGGTGGTGACCCACGAGATGGGCTTTGCCCGTGAGGTCTCCAACCGGGTGGTATTTTTAGACGACGGCTGTATTGCCGAGGAAGGCTCTCCCAGGGAGATTTTTGAAAGTCCCAAGTGTGAGCGCCTGCAAACTTTCCTATCTAAGGTGTTGTGATGATGAAAGGCAGAGACTTTTTGAAACTGCTGGATTTTACCCCGGCAGAAATTATGCAGCTGATCGATCTGGCGGCGGAGCTGAAGGCACAGAAAAAGGCCGGTATTCCCCACCGGAGCCACCAAGGCAAAAACATCGCCTTGATCTTTGAAAAAACCAGCACCCGCACCCGCTGCTCCTTTGAGGTGGCAGCCTACGATCTGGGCATGGGTGTCACCTACCTGGATCCTACCGGCTCCCAGATCGGTAAGAAAGAGTCAATCGCCGATACCGCCCGGGTGCTGGCCTCCATTTATGACGGCATCGAGTACCGGGGCTACGGGCAGGAAATCGTGGAGGAACTGGCAAAGTATTCCTCCGTGCCTGTCTGGAACGGCCTGACCAACGAATTCCACCCCACCCAGATCCTGGCGGACATGCTCACCATCCGGGAGCAGTTCGGCTATCTGCAGGGGATCAACTTTGTGTATATGGGTGACGCCCGTTACAACATGGGCAACTCCCTGATGGTAGGCTGCGCCAAGCTGGGTCTGAACTTTACCGCCTGCTGCCCCGAGAAGTATTTCCCGGACAAGGCGCTGATCGCCACCTGTGAGGCTATCGCCAAGGAAACCGGCGCAACTTTGCGGTTCGAGACCGATCCTGCGGCAGCTGTGAAGGACGCGGATGTGATCTACACTGACGTTTGGGTCTCCATGGGTGAGCCGGCAGAGGTCTGGCAGGAGCGGATCGAGGAGCTGTCCCCCTATCAGGTCAACGCCGACCTGATGAAAAAGACCGGGAAGGCCTCCACGGTGTTTATGCACTGCCTGCCTGCATTCCATGATCTGAAGACCCAGATCGGCAAGGAGATGGGCGAAAAGTTCAACATCACTGCTATGGAAGTCACCGATGAGGTCTTCGAGAGCAGCCAGTCCATCGTCTTCCAAGAGGCAGAAAACCGGATGCACACTATTAAAGCGGTTATGGCCGCCACCCTGTAAACAAAACTCTCCTCTGCCGGTCCGGCCGGGTTGCCTCCGATTTGCCCTTTTGGCAGAACCCACCCCCCGGCAGAGGACAAAAACACAGCCGCCGACCAAAAGTCGGCGGCTGTGTTTATCTATTCCACATATTGGGCTTTACTTCTTCAGTACTTTTTTGCACCAAGTGCGCTTGTTGCATTTCGGGCACTTTAAATACCGAGTCGTTCCCATGTGCATCGCATTAAGTGCCTGCGTATAGGTAGGCACAATCTCGTGGCCACAATTTTTGCACTTGTAAGCACCTACGCTCACTTCAAGTTTTAATGCATAGAAGCACGGTATCAAAAATACAACACAAATTCCGAGAATTGCGACAAGCTGCCACACGCCTTCGGGTATCAAGAATGCAAAAATGCAGATGCCTGCTAACAAGGCTACTATGCTAACAATCATAATTACCCACATAGAAGTCCAGATCGTTTTATTTTTTTGCTCTACCTCTTTCGCCATATCAAGCAAAAGCTGTTCGTTTTTCTGATTGCTGTTTTCCATACTGATTTTCTCCCCACTTAACAAATCATTTACGGTGATCCCCAGAACACCACACAGCTCCAGCATAATGGAAGAATCCGGCATTGATTTGCCTGTTTCCCACTTGGACACTGCTCTGTCAGTGATGTTCAGTTTTTCTGCCAGCTGCATTTGCGTTAAGTCTGCCTTTTTTCTGCACTGAGCAATGAATCTTCCGATTTTTACCTGATCCATAGGTTGCCTCCTTTTGCTATCAGTTTAGATGCAATCTTATAAAAAATCCACACACCGCTGGTTGAGTGGGAGCTTTCAACCGGCGGCAGAGTGAATTATACAGCACCAAGCACCAGTTTATTCAATAGCATTATACTTTCATCCCACGCGGAAATCAAGTTGTTCTGTATCTATGCCCTTGCCGATGGCCACGCGCCCGATCGCCGCCAGTGGCGGAGGCAAGGCCAGGCGCAGTGTGTGCCGCAATCGATGTGCAACGCAGTCCTGCAGGGCAAGACACACATCGCTCATTGCAAACGAACACGGATAGCCACCTCGTCAGCAAGTTGCAATCTGCATAAATTTGTGCTACAATACCCAAAATGATAGTCATTCCGAGGGAGCAACGCGACCGTGGGAATCTCCAGATCAAGCAGGAGATTGCCACAGGCGGCAAAGCCGCCTTTGCAATGACACCATTCATTGGGAGATTGTTTATGTTAAAAATCCTATTCGTATGCCATGGCAATCTTTTAGCCTGGTAACGGATGCCAAGCTAGACAATGCTATACCACCCTTTGCAACGGGTTTGCCCCATTTGTACTACTGGCATACTACTTTGCAAAATAACCACATTTTGCCCCAACATGACACGAAACAGCACAGCCGCCGACTTGATTGTCGGCGGCTGTGTTTATCTGTTCGACATATTGGAATTTACACTTTACAAATATGAACGCCTCTATCAATAAATACTCCATCGCCATCGTTTATGCGGATAACATTCACATTACGTTGTTTTTCGTAAGCGCGGCATTTTTCCTCAAACTGCTCAAATCTTGTAAGGAACTTACTATAATGCGGCAGCACCTGAATGTTCGTTAATGAGAGAGCACTCAAATCTGTTAGTCCCATGAAATTCATTTCGGGAGAATAGCAATTTACCAATTCAAGTGTAGGACCAAAAACAAATGCAGCAGCACTCCAACCAATTAGAATCTTATTAGCTGAAATATCTTTTAGTATCTCAAATGCATTATTCTCTCGGATTGAGTGCAGTAAATAATAGGGATTTCCTCCAATGAATTCAACAACATCATAATTCAACAATAAATCAGCAGCTTGTTTATCTAAATCAAAAATGTCGACCCGTAGATTCAGTGCCTCCAACTCCGCAATGGCTCTGGGTACATGATAATTCCTTTCTTTATATTCATTGTCTGCTGTCACTACCAATGCGGCTGTTTTGCAACCAACGATTTTACTGCTGATGGTTTCCAATAATATTTTACTTGATAATCCATTTGAGCATAAAACAAGCACCTTAGTCACCTCGTCAAATTCAAGTTTATCTAACTGAATTATACTCCCATATCACACAGAAATCAAGATTTCCTCATAAATTGCCGCTACCCTCCCTTATCTGCAAATGCAGCTACAATGAAGGTAGCGGATTTTTATGCCTATATTGTCTGGTATTTGTTCCGCTTCCAAAAAGCCGATTTTTCGTCATCTACTTTAGAGGCGTAACTCTTGCCGACGGGGCAAAGCCTTCCTTGTGTAACGGCCCAGGCCGGCCTTTCTTGCCGCAGGCAAGACGGAGGGATTGTAATGTGCCGTTACCGTACAACCCCTCAGTCAAAAATTAAAGATTTTTGCCAGCTCCCCTTACACCGGGGAACCTTTGTTGCATTTCATCGTGCTTTATGCTATCATAATCTTAACGAAAGCGAGGGTTTTCTATGACCAAAATACTATTCGTATGCCATGGCAATATTTGCAGAAGTCCCATGGCGGAATTTGTTCTGAAGGACATGGCCGCCAAGGCAGGTCTGTCCGGTCGGCTGCATATTGCATCTGCCGGCGCCAGCCGGGAGGAGCAGGGCAACCCCGTCTATCCCCCTGCCCGCCGGGAGCTGGCTGCCCACGGCATCCGCTGTGACGGCCACCACGCCCGGCAGATCACCGCCGGGGATCTGGAAACCTTTGATTACATTTACTACATGGACCGCAGCAACCTGCACCGGCTGAACCGGATGTTCCCGGAGTATGGCAAATTCCTGCCGTTTTTGAGCCGGGATGTGGCCGACCCCTATTACTACGGAGGGTTTTCCCAGACTTGGGACGATGTTTGGGAAGGCTGTCAAAGGATTTTGGAGGAACTGAAATGATCGACAGAGAGAAACTGGAGGAGCAGCTTTCTCAGCTGCCCTTGTACATTTACCACTTTTTTGACCCCAACGAATTGGAGTTTTCCGATCGCATCCGCTACATCTGCTCCGCTGAATGCCCCATGTACAACACCACCTGGGCCTGTCCCCCTGCGGTGGGAGAAGTGGACGCTTGTAAGCAGCGCTGCCTTGGCTACCAAAATTGCCTGCTGATCGGCACGATCACGGAGGTTTGTGATATCGCCAATATTGAGGAGACCCTCTCCACCCGCCCGGCGCACGAGGATGTGACCAATCAGGTGCGGGATCTGTTTGCAGAGCAGGGGGTCGCCCCCTATGTGCTGTCCACCGAGGCCTGCCACCTGTGCAGCCGCTGTGCATGGCTGGACGGGCAGCCTTGCCGGTATCCGGAAACCATGCACCCCTGCGTGGAGAGCCACGGCATCAATGTGATCCCCACACTGGAGAATCTGGGTCTTACCTTCCAGTATGGAGAAAATATTGTCACATGGTACTCCCTGCTGTTCTTTTGATTCTTTATTGGCTTTCCCTAATTTCTGGGAAAGCCAACTTTTTTGTGAATTTTCTTCCGTTAGGGTAGCACAGAATCCGGACTTGTGTTATAATGGGCGTAAGTATAGCATATGGAGGAAAAACCATGCTGGAACTGTTAGCTCCCGCCGGCTCCATGGAGGCCCTGCGGGCAGCAGTGCAAAATGGAGCTAATGCGGTCTATCTGGGCTGCGGGCAGTTTAATGCCCGGCAGAGCGCCAAGAATTTTACCCCCCAGACCCTGACCGAGGCGATCAAATACTGTCATATTCGCGGTGTGGCCGTTCACTTGACCCTGAACACCCTGGTTTCCGACAAGGAATCTCAGGAGGCCGCAGCGCTGATTCGCCATGCCGCCGCTGCCGGCGTGGACGCATTCATTGTGCAGGATCTGGGCATCGTGCAGCTGTGCAAGCAGATCGCGCCCCACATCCCCCTCCACGGCTCCACCCAGATGACCGTCCACTCCCTGCCCGGTGTCCAGTTCTGCGCCGGTATGGGTATGCAGCGGGTGGTCCTCAGCCGGGAACTGAGCCGGGAGGAGATCCGCTATATCTGCGCCAATTCACCCATTGAGATCGAAGTATTCGGCCACGGGGCTTTGTGCATGAGCTACTCCGGGCAGTGCTATCTGTCCGCCGCCATTGGCGGCCGGTCCGGCAACCGGGGTCGCTGCGCCCAGCCCTGCCGTCAGAATTACGGCTACGACCGGAATCAGAACCGGTATCCTTTGAGTCTAAAACATAACTGCACCGTCCAGTATGTGAAAGAGCTGGAAGCCATGGGCGTGGCCTCTTTGAAGCTGGAGGGACGGATGAAGCGGCCGGAGTATGTGGCCGCCGTCACCGGCGTGTACCGCCGAGCCATCGACGAGGGTAAGGCCACCCGGGGTATGATGGACACCCTCTACACCGCCTTCAACCGGCAGGGCTTTACCGACTACTACTCCGGCAAGACCGGCAGCCATATGTTTGGCATCCGGGAAGAGCAGCAGGAGGATCAGCGCTGGTGCAAGGAGATGCGGCAAACCTATGAAACTGCAGAAAAGCCTCTGGTGCCCGTCCAGTTCCACATGGTCATTAGCAGCGGTGTCAGTTCTCTAAGCGTCATCGATCCGGACGGACGGATCTGCACCTTGAACGGCCCGGCGCCGGAGATGGCCAGAACCGCTGAACTAACCTCCGAAGCAGTCTCCGCCCGGCTCAGCAAGACCGGCGGCACCCCCTACCGGTGCACCCGGGTGCGCTGCCAAATCGAACCGGGTCTAACCCTGTCTGCCGCCGCCATTAACGGTCTGCGGCGGGATGTGCTGAATCTGCTCACCGCCCAGCGGGCGCGCACCGCAGAGGTTTCTCTTGGCCGGCCGCAAAAGGTACTGCACCACAAGGGTCTTCGCTCCCACCCGGAGCTGACAGTACAGGTAACCACCCGGGAGCAGATCACACCGAAGCTACTGCAAAGTGGCGTGGCTGTTTTGTATGTACCGCTGCATCTTCTCACTGGGGATGCTGCTTTCTGCCGGGAGATTGCCGGCAAGACCACCGTCTGCGCCGTGCTGCCCCGGATCGTCCATGACGGGGAGCTCAGTAAGCTCCGCCAGGATCTGCTGACCGTGAAGGCTCTGGGCGTCCGGGAGGCGCTCATCGGCAATGTGGGTCTACTGCTGCCTGTGCGGGAGTGCGGCCTGCGGGTCAGAGGTGACTTTGGTTTGAACCTGTATAACTCTATTGCAGTAAATACCGCCCGGGAGCTGGAGCTGCGCTCTGCTTGCCTGAGCTTTGAAATGACCCTGCCCCAGATCCGGGATGTGAGCAAGGCAGTACCCTGCGAGATCCTTGCCTACGCCCGCCTGCCTCTGATGATCACGGAAAACTGCCTTACCCGTAGCAAGACCGGACAGTGCTCCTGTCATTTGGCGCCTGCAAAGCTGGTGGACAAGACCGGCGCGGAATTCCCTATCATTAAAGACGGGGATACCTGCCGCAGTGTGCTGCTTAACGGCAAAAAGCTGAACCTACTGGACCGGCTGGATGATCTGTCCCGGTTGGGTCTGTGGGCCACCCGGCTGTATTTCACCACGGAGAATCCCACAGAAGTGGATCGGGTGTTGGCTGCCTACCACAATCCCGGCCCATTCGACCCCGGCGCCTGTACCAGAGGCCTGTACTTACGGGGCGTGGAATAAAACCAGTGCACAGTGCTTAGTGCATAGTGCACAGTTGGCATTTTAGAGGTTTTGTTATGTATCAAGGAACCGTAGCAGATAAGAGTTTGGATTTTGCAGTAAGAATTGTCAATTTGCGAAAATATCTTGTAGAGCAAAAGAACGAGTTCGTAATGTCCAAGCAATTGCTGCGCAGCGGCACCAGCATAGGTGCAAACATTGCAGAAGCGCAGCGCGGACAAAGCAGAGCGGATTTTGCCGCTAAGATGAATATTGCGCTGAAAGAGGCAAACGAAACCCAATACTGGCTGCAGCTACTGTATAGAACAGAGTACTTAACCAAGGATCAGTTTGACAGTGTTTTTGAAGACAATTGCGAACTTCTTAAAATGCTCACATCTATTTGTAAGGCTACTACCGAAGAACGAAGAAAATAACTATGCACTGTGCACTAAGCACTTTGCACTGAAAAAAACCAGAGGTTTTTATGAACATCATTCTTGCATCCCAATCTCCCCGGCGCAAGGCGCTGATGGAGCTGTTCCATATTCCCTTTACTGTTCGGGTGGCGGACATTGACGAGACCATGGACTCTACCCAACCTCCCTGTGAGGAGGTGGCCCGGGTCAGCCGGCTGAAAGCGGAAGCCACACCTCGCCAGAAAGAAGATGTGGTAATCGCTGCCGACACCATCGTGGTTTGCGACGGTCAGGTGCTGGGCAAGCCTGTTGACGAAGCGGATGCCCTGCGAATGCTGCAGCTGCTGTCCGGCCGGGCCCATCAGGTGATGACCGGCCTGACCGTCCTGCGGGGGGATGCCGCCGTGGTCTGCACCGAGGTGACGGACATTCACTTCCGGGAGCTGTCCCGGCAGGAGATCCTCTCCTACATCCGCAGCGGCGAGCCTATGGACAAAGCCGGCGCTTACGGGATCCAGGGGGGTGCGGCGTTGTTTGCGGACAGGCTGGTGGGAGACTACTACAATGTGATGGGCCTGCCGGTGTGCTGTCTGGGTCAAATCCTCCGGGAAATCGCCCCGGAACTGATGGAGGAAGTATAAATGAAACATTTTTTCAGCCCCCGGATCCGGGTGGTTTTGGTAATCGTAGTTCTGCTGGCGGTGGTGCTCACTGTGGTCAGCTCTCTGACCGGCCTGAAGCTGCCGGAGGTGATGACCCAAGGCATTCTGTCCCCCATCCGCGCCGGATTCAGCAAGCTCATTGATCAGGCAGAGCAGATCTACAGCTATATGTTCAAATATGAGTCTCTGCTGGCGGAAAATCAGGCGCTCAAAGAGGAATTGGCCTCCATTATGGACGATGTACGAAACGCTGACTCCATCGCCCGGGAGAATGACCGTCTCCGGGCCATTATGGATCTATTGGACGCCAACGAGGACTATAAACTGGCAGACGGCTATATTATTTCCTGGAGCTCCAACGACTGGAGCAGCACCTTCACCATCAACCGGGGCACCAACGTAGGCATTGCCGAGGGCATGTGCGCCATCACCTCCAACGGTGAATTGGTAGGTCTTGTCAGCGAAGTGGGCGTGAACTATGCTGTGGTCAAGTCTGTGCTGGACTCCTCCCTGGAGATCTCCGCCACCATCGCCGCCTCCGGCCACAACGGTATGGTACAGGGCGGTTATTCCACCGGTCTGGAGGGTCTGATGCGGATGGATTACCTGCCCTCCTCCGCCACCATCCGCAACCATGACCAGGTGGTCACCACCGGTTCTACCGTGTATCCCCGGAATCTGATCCTGGGTTATGTGGTGGATGCAGGCTTTGATGACACCGGCGTTGCCAAGTATGCTCTGCTGGAGCCTGCTGCGGACATCCGCAGCCTGGAACAGGTGTTCATTATCACGGATTATAATGCCGGGTGATCATTATGGCGAAAAAGTATGAATTTAAACCGGATAAACCCCACAGCAGCCTCCTGAGCCATCTGCTGCTGACAGGCAAGCAGCGCAAAGCCTGCCTGAAATGGGGTCTGTACGCACTGATGCTATTGGCGCTTTCGATTCTGCAGGATGTGCTTCTGTGCCATTTCCGAATCTTCGGCGCCACCACAGAATTGGTGCCCTGCGGTATTTTTCTTATCTGTCTTTTGGAAGGCGCTGAAAACGGCAGCGTGTTCGCATTGGTGAGCTCGGCGCTGTACCTGTTCTCCGGCACAGCCCACGGCCCCTATGCTATGGTTGCCATCACCGCGCTGGCCATTTTCCTGTGCATCTTCCGGCAGGCATTTTTGCAGCAGGGATTCTCCGCTGCCATGCTGTGCTGCGGCATTGCTATGGTGGTGTATGAGCTTGTTATGTTTGTGTTTGGTCTGTTCCTGCAGCTGACCACTCTCTCCCGTATCTACGGATTTTTGATCACGGCCGGTCTTTCTCTGATTGCCGTCCCTGTTCTGTATCCCATTACCAAAGCCATCGGTGCCATTGGAGGCGAATCATGGAAAGAATAAGCAAAGTACGCGCCACCATTGTTTTGCTGGCATTTGCGCTGATCCTGGGTCTGTTTGCCCTGAAGCTGTACGACGAGCAAATCATCAAAACCGGCGGTAAGACCGATAACCAATCCACCTTCACCACCTTGACCCGTGTGAAGGCCGCCCGGGGCGATATTCTGGACTGCAACGGTAACCTGTTGGTGAGCAACCGGGCCAGCTATGATCTGGTGCTGAACCACTTTGTGCTGCTGTCTGCCAACGGCACCAACCAGTATCTGTACAATCTGGTTGAGCGGTGCGAAGAAGCCGGCATCACCTATACCGAGCATTTCCCCATCTCTCAAGAGCGGCCCTTTACCTATACGCTGGATGAATACAACAGCACCTATCAGAGCTATTTCCAGCAGTTTTTGGAGTACAAGGGCGGTCTTGACTCGGATATCACCGCGCCCCTGTTGGTGGAAAAGCTCCGGGAAAAGTATAAGCTGCCGGCAGAATGGACTGACGACATGGCCCGGAAGGTCATTGGTCTATTGTATGAAATGGATCTGCGCCGCTGCGTCAGCAGCCTTGCAAACTATGTATTCATCACCGACGCCAGTGATGAGGAGCTCTCCGCTATTGTGGAGCTGAACATCCCCGGTATGAACGTGGAGGCCTCCACCGTCCGGGAATACAACACCAAATACGCCGCCCATATTTTGGGCTATGTAGGCGCTATGAATGCGGAGCAGTGGGAATATTACAAAGAGATCCCCGGCTACGAAATGGACGCCGAGGTGGGTCAGGATGGCTTAGAGGCCGCCTATGAAGAGTATCTGCACGGCATTGACGGCTGGCGCGAGGATACGGTAGCCGTAGACGGCACCCTGCTTTCTTCCAAATATGTCAGTGAGCCTCAGGCAGGTTCCAATGTAGAGGTATCTATCGACATCAACCTGCAGATGGCCGGAGAGGATCAGATGGCCCAAATCATCGAAGGCTTCCGCAATGCCGAGCCTGACGAAAACGGCAATTTCCCCAAAGGCCACGATGCGGAAGGCGGCGCGTTGGTGGCTATGGATGTGAAAACCGGTCAGATTCTGGCCTGCGCCAGCTACCCCAGCTATGACCTTTCCACCTTCTTTGAAAATTACGAGGAGCTGGACAAGGACGAGCTCAAGCCCATTTACAACCGGGCGCTCCTTGCCACCTATCCCCCCGGCTCCACCTATAAGATGAGCATGGTGGTAGCCGCTATGGAGTCTAAGCTGATTGACTCGGAAACCACAATTTACGACAAGGGTGTTTTTGATAAGTTCGACGGATTCCGGGTCTCCTGTCTTGCCTGGTCTCACTATGGCACCACCCACGGAGAGTGCAACGCCGCCAGATCCCTGCAGGTCTCCTGCAACTACTTTTTCTATGATCTGGGTAGCCGGATCGCCTTAAGCGCCATGGACAGCACCGCCAAAGGTCTGGGTCTGGGCGAGCGAACCGGCGTGGAGCTGCCAGAATACATCGGTCAGCGGGCTAACGAACAGACCAAAGCAGAGCTGTTCACCGGCGAAAATGCCGACTGGTATTTGGGTGACCAGGTGCTGGCTGCCATCGGTCAGTCGGAAAACCGGTTTACCCCCCTGCAGCTGTGTGTTTACACCGCTACCCTTGCCAATCAGGGCAACCGCTATAAGGCTACCTTTATGAATCGGGTGGTATCCTCTGACTACCGGCAGTTGCTGGACGAAAATAAGCCGGAGCTGATCAGCCACATGGAGATCTCCGATGAAACCTATAAGGCCTACACAGAGGGTATGCACATGGTGGCCAGCACCTCCGAAGGTACGGCCTATGCTACCTTCCACGATTATCCCATTGCGATAGCTGCAAAAACGGGCACTGCCCAGACCGGTATCGAGGGTACTTCCGACAACGGCGCATTCGTGTGCTTCGCCCCCTTGGAGGATCCTCAGATCGCCATTGCGATCTATGCAGAAAAGGGCGCCTCCGGCGCAGCGCTGGCGCCCATTGCCAAAGCTATGCTGGATCGCTACTTTGAAGTGGGCGATGCGGGCGATGTGGATACTTTTGAAAACAAGCTCAGCTGATAAAAACAACCCCTACCAAACGGTAGGGGTTGTTGCTTTATGTGTCCTTTTCCCGCAGGAGCATGGGGGTCAGCTTGGGCAAATTGAAAAATTCCTGAAAACGGGTGCATTTAATCAGAAATATATAATAAATGTTGTAGCCGCAGCCATACAGGGTCTCGATATTGCCCTGACCCTTGGCAATGATCACATCCGCCTCCTCTATAGCGGACTTTGCCTCCGGCGACAGCAGGTGCAGCGCCGTGCCAGCCACGGTGTTACCGTTGTCGATCACCGGGAACGGGATTCCCGCGAGGGCAGCATCTTCCCGGGTGGCGTCGTTCTGGGAAGGGCCACCCCGGACGCAGAAGGTGATCTGCAGATGGGGATACGCCCGGGCAAGCTCCTGGGCAAACAGCCGGTCAAAGCAGATCTCGCCGGCGTTATCCGTCAGGTACAGTAGCTTCCTCCCCTGCTGTAAGTCCCGGCACAGGGCATCATAAGACGCCTGCTCCACCTCAATCTGCTGGGCGTTGGAGAGAAGCTCCTCCAGCTTTTCAAAGCTGACCTGCCCGTGGAGGGCAGAAAAGTCAATGTAATTACCCAATAGGGCAAACTGCAATCCCGCATATACCCGGTCCGGGGCAGCGGCGATCCGGTCTGCTATTGTATCGATCCGCTCCAGCACAAAGCGGTTAGAGTCCTCCTTCTCCTGGCGGAACCGATCCTCCTCTACCCCAAAGTGCTTTTGAAACAGCTGATTTACCATAGGCACCAGCTCCGGAGAGCTGGTCCCCGCAGGGGCGTCCAGATACACCTGCATCAGATCCCGGGCAAAGGCGGTGGCGGTTTCCTGATCCCCCAGGCCCATAGCGATCTCCAGATTCTTTTTTAAGTGGCACAAATAACAGGTTGCGTCAATGGCAATACTCATAGATTCTCCTTCAGGTGACGGCGGATCCGATCCTCGATCATCTCCAGAGCGACCCGATTCTTGCCTCCCTCCGGCACCACAATATTGGCAAATTTTTTACTGGGCTCCACATACAGCTCGTGCATGGGTTTCACCGTCTGCTGGTACTGCATCAGCACCGACTCCAGTGATCTTCCACGCTTGTTCACATCCCGCTTGATCCGGCGGCACAGCCGGATATCCGCATCCGCATCCACAAAGATCCGGATATCCATCAGCTCCCGCAGTTGGGGATCCTGGAAGATCAAAATGCCTTCTACAATGATCACCTGTCGGGGTTCAATGCGTATCGTTTCATCACTGCGGTTGTGGACGGTAAAATCATACACCGGGCAGTCAATGGCCTGTCCGTGGCGGAGCTGATCCAGCTGATAGACCATCAGGCTGGTATCGAAAGCCGCAGGCTCATCGTAATTGAGGAGGCACCGCTCCTCGTAGGTCAGCTCATCGTGGCGCTTGTAGTAGTTGTCGTGGCTGATGACCGTGGCTACATCCCCGTAGGTCTGCATCAGGTTTTTCAGCAAGGTGGTCTTGCCGCTGCCGCTGCCGCCGGCAATGCCGATTACCAAAATATGTTCCATGGCTGCCTCCTACCTGTGCAGCAGCTTGTGGGAAAGCTGCAGAATTTCAGCGCTGTCCAAACTATTTTCTATGATCACAGACCCTGTTCCCTCCAGGAGCAGGTCTGTCTCTTTTAAGCATTTTTTCACCTGCCGGGCAGTGCCCTCGCCCCCGTCCAGGAGCCTCACCTGCTGCCCCAGCAGCTTGGTGATGGTGTCTTTCACAAAGGGATAGTGGGTGCAGCCCAGTACCAGCGCGTCCAATTTTCCAAAATAGGGGGTCAAAATTTCTTTCAGCAGAGCTTCTGTCTGGGGGGAATCCATCTCCCCGGACTCGATCCGCTCCACCAGGCCCGGGGCGCTGATCCGCTCAACCTGCAGACCATCAAACCGCTCTAATAGGTGGGCCAGCTTCTCCTCCCGCAGGGTCACTTCTGTGGCCATGACGCCAATACGCCCCGCCGGGAACTTGTCCGCCGCCAGCTTCAGCGCCGGCTCGATCCCCACGATGATGGTGTCCGGATACCGCTGCCGCAGGTCTGCAATGGCTGCGGCGGTGGCGGTATTGCAGGCCACTACCAGCGCCTTGATCCCCCGCTCCATCAGATACTGCGCAGCGGCTAAAGTCAGTGTCTTCACTTGTTCGGTAGTTTTGCTGCCATAGGGAGCATTGGCTGAGTCACCAAAGTACAGAAACCTCTCCCCGGGCATCTGCTTTACCAGCTCCCGCAAGACGCTGATACCGCCCACGCCGGAGTCGAATACGCCGATATACGCCTCTTTGCTGTGCATAATCTCACCAGCTTTTCTCATGTTTTCTCCATTATAGCAAACAATGCTGCCACTTTCAACAAAAAAGAGACTACCTACAGGTAGTCTCTTTGATTTTTACAGCTTGCAGTATGCGGCTGCGGTCTGGGCAGCTACCTTGGCATTGTTGTATACCAGCTGGATGTTGGATGCCAGAGAGTTGCCGCCGGTCAGCTCCGATACCCGCGCCAGCAGGAAGGGTGTGGTTTCCTTGCCGTGAATACCCTTGTCATTGCACTCGGCAATGGCCTTGTCAATGGCTGCGGTAATGGTCTCCAGGGGCATTGCGTACTCCTCGGGGATAGGATTGGTCACCAGCATACCGCCCCGGAAGCCCAGATCGTTCTGCGCCTTGAAGGCAGCAGCCAGCTGGGCGGGGGTGTCCATGCGATAGTCTACGCCGAAACCGGACTTG
The DNA here is from genome assembly GCA_045590835.1 of Faecousia sp. Classification (GTDB taxonomy): domain Bacteria; phylum Bacillota; class Clostridia; order Oscillospirales; family Oscillospiraceae; genus Faecousia. The sequence continues at coordinate 6,217 of JAZNRW010000067.1, read as the reverse complement.
CGGGTGTAGAAAGCGGGCAGCTCCTCAGTGCCGTAGCCGATGACAGGCACGCCCTTGGTCTCCAGATACTCCAGCGTCAGACCCAGGTCCAGAATGGACTTGGCGCCGGCACAGACCACCATCACAGGGGTCTGACCCAGCTCTTCCAGGTCAGCGGAGATGTCCATAGTGGTCTCTGCGCCCCGGTGCACGCCGCCGATGCCGCCGGTGGCGAAGATCTTGATGCCCGCCATGTGGGCAATGATCATGGTGGTGGTAACAGTGGTGGCGCCGTCCTCACCCCGGGCGCACAGCACTGCCAGATCCCGGCGGGAGGCCTTGGCAATGGCCTGGCCCTTCTTACCAAAGTATTCGATCTCCTCAGCGGTCAGACCGGCCTTCAGCCGGCCGCCGATGACGGCAATGGTAGCGGGCACAGCGCCGTTCTCCCGGATGATCCGCTCCACATTCAGCGCGGTCTCCACATTCTGGGGATAGGGCATGCCGTGGGAGATAATGGTGGATTCCAGAGCAACCACCGGTCTGCCTTCGGCAATGGCAGCGGCAACTTCGGGGTTTACATCCAAATACTTATTTACATTCATCAGTATAGTCTCCTTTGAAATTTATTTTGCATTCATGCGCGCTTTCAGCGCCGTAGCGCTGAGGGATGGGTTAATGGTTTCAGAAGATTCCATGGCAATGGCGCCGGCAGCAAGGCCTGCCAGAGCGGTCTGCTCCAGATCCAGCTCCTCCAGCCATGCCCACACCAGCGCAGCCATAAAGGCATCGCCGCAACCGGTGGTATTGACCATGTTCCCCGGCAGGTTGGGCAGCCACAGCTGCTGTTTTGCCGTGGCGGCCAAAACACCGTCGGCACCCATGGACAGGAACACCCGCTGCACGCCCTTCTCCAGCAGCGCCTTTGCCGCCGTCAGCGCGTCCTCCCGGGTCTTGATGGTTACGCCGGAGAGCAGCTCTGCCTCCAATCGGTTGGGCTTCAGGGTGTGGATCTTTCCTAAGATGGGCCGCAGCTTCTCCGCCTTGGCGGTGGAAACCGGGTCGCAAAACAGGGGCGCATGGCAGTTTTCCGCCAGATAGATCAGGGATTCGGCGGGAATGTTGGTATCTGCCACCACCACCCGGGCGTTGTGCAGGGTCTGCTGCTGGGATTGAAGATACGCCGGGGTGATCCTGCTGCACACCTGCATATCCGACAGCGCAAGCGCCATTTCCCCGGAGGGCTGGGCGATGTAAAGATAGGTAGAGGTGGGCAGCTCCGCAACCTGCAATGCATAGCTTGCGTCGATTCCCAGATTCGCGCAGGAGGCGGCAATATTCCGGCCGTGGACATCCTGTCCAAAGGCAGTCAGCAGCCGCACATCCGCGCCCAGCAGCGCTAAGTTGTGGGCAATGTTCCGACCCACGCCACCCAGACTCACAGAAACCTTGCCCGGGTTGGAATCTGCGTCCACCAGAGCATTGTCTGCCCGGCCGCCGATGTCCACATTCACACCGCCTACCACCACGCAGTAGCTTCCGGTACGGAGCACATAGCCCTTACCGGCAATGTAGCCCTTCTTCAGCAGGTTGGAGATGTGCACCGCCACGGAGGCACGGGTGATCTGCAGGGTGTCTGCGATCTGTTGCTGGGGGATCATGGGGTTGGCCTCGATCAGTTGGAGGATCTGCCGTTCCCGGAGGGTCATACCCGTCAACTCCTTAACTTTTGTTAATTTCTTTATTTATATTTAGTTTAGCCTATCTTCTGCCGGTTGTCAAGTGGTTTCCTCTCCCAGTGCCGCCAGAACCAAAATACCCAGATTGTCCCGGTATATCTCCTCAAACTGGGAAAGGGGCAGCGGGTTTTCTCCCCGTCCTGCCTCAATGGTATAGCCAGGGCGGCGGAAGTGCTGAATGAACCAGTCCTTAAACCCGGCGTAGGAGGAGCTCTCCGCCGGCTCTGCCAGATCATATCCGCTGACCCGGGCAAAGGCCTCCCCCAGCTCCCGGGCCCCGGGCACGGGAATGTCCATAAACTGCCAGTAGATCTCTCCGCCTTGGGTATGGTAGGCCAGCATCAGCGCCGGATCTAAAAATTCCGTAAACTCTGCCAATGCCCGGCTCTCAAACTGATTTAGGGGCGCGCGGCCCACATAGTCCCGGGGGCCGGGGGTGGTGAAGCCCTGGCTGAACTTGATCTCCCTTGCCCGCAGCCAGCCTGCCGGGTATTGCAGGTTCAGATCCACCCCCAACAGGTTGGCCTTCCACCCGGAGGGAAAGGGAATGGATGGATAGTCCTGTGCCAGCCGTCGGGCAAGATCATATTGAATATCCCCAGGCGCAATCGCTCCGGTAACCAGATCCACTCCATCCGGATCTACCATAGGCACCATGTAAATGGTGGCCTGCTCTGCCAGGCGCCGGGCATCCACGCCGCCGATCATGCCCCCTTCCGCCACGGCTTTTGCCATTTCCTCGGCAAACCGCAGCAGGATCAGCGCCGTGATCCACTCGTTGGCATGGTGGGCGGCGGTGTAGAGCACTTTGCGTGGGCCGTTGCCGATCACCAAAGTCTGCACCGGTCTTTGAAAGGCGGTGGTTGTGATGGTCTCAGAGCGCAAGAAAGGGTAAGTCTGCAGAAGCTCTCCAATCATACGGGTATTGGATGCGGATGTGATGGGCACATCCGTCTGTACGATAGTCATGCAATCACCTCCCAGCAGTATATGCTCCGCTCCCATATTTGTGCGGGGCATCCCCCCGAGGGGCTTGCAAGTTCGACAAAAATAGAGTATGATAGGGAAAATACGAAAAAGGAGGGTCATCTATGGAAGACCATGCGCATACCCATGACCACGCCTATATGCACGCCCATGGCATTGCCCACTCCCACGGCCACGTCCACGAGAATCAGAAGGCAGTTGTCAACCGTCTGGCCCGGGCCATGGGTCATCTGGAGAAAGTAAAGCGGATGGTGGAAGAGGGCTACGATTGTTCGGAAGTGCTGATCCAGCTGGCAGCGGTTCGCTCTGCGCTGGACAATACCGGTAAGGTGATCCTGAAAGACCACATGCGCCACTGCATGGTGGATGCAGTTGCCGCCGGTGACGGTCACGCCATCGACGATCTGTGCGAAGCGGTGGATAAATTTATGAAATAATTGGCAAAAAATGTCCCCCGGAGGTCTCCTCCGGGGGATCGGTATTTATTGGGAATCTTCCTGTTGCTGGGGTTTTCTTCTTGCCCGGCGGCGCTTCCGGGAACGCAGCCACAGAACCAGCGCCGTTACAACGATAGCAAGCAGAACAAAGTAGGGCAGGCCGGTGATGAAGAACACCAGCAAATCCGTAGCACCCTGGGCGATATCCTGCAGATTGCCGGTCAGGCCCTTGGTGATCCGCTGCCAGAAGGTATCCTCCTCCACGGTGGTATACTCCCGCACCTCCTCCACGCGCAGGTGGATTGTGGCGTAGCTTACCAGATTGTCATACAGCCGCAGTTGAGAGGTCACCTGCTCCAGCTCTGCGCGCACATCAGTGAGCCGGGATTCAATCTGCAGCAGGTCTTCCATATTTTCTGCCTTCTCCAGCAGCTCCAAAAGCCGGGTCTGCTCGGTTTCCAAGGCCTTGATCCGGCTCTCAGTGGCCACATACTGCAAGGAAACATCGTCGATATCCTCCCGGGAAGAGGTGATGTTGGACACCTCACCCACCAGGCTCACAAACTGGTCTGCCACCTCCGCGGGGATGCGGATGGTCATGCTGCCGTTGCGGTACACCTTCTGGGCATAAGCGCTGCCCCGGTAGATTTCTTTTTGCTCCACATAGCCACCCAGTTCCCGGACTCTTGCCTCCACATTGGAAAGCAGAGCATCCAGATCTTCAGTTTCCACATTCATTTCCAGAGTGCGGATCAGCTTCTGGTTCTGGGGGACGCTGCCGGCAGATTCCCCGGTGGCAGAATCGGCGGTAATCGATTGCGAGGGTTTTTCTGTAACCGATTCATTCTCATAGACATTGTCAAGTTTCCCGTACTCCGGCATCGCGCTGCCGGCATCATTGGCAGTCTTGCCGCCGCAGCCACACAGCAGGGCTGCAATCATCAGAGCGATCAAAATCGGTACAATACGGTTTCGTTTCATAATTCTTCCCTCCTTGATTGGTTGTGGAACAATCCGGCTGGATCAATTCTGCTCCTGGATCAAAAGCAGGTCGGAGATAATGCTGTTAGACAGCAGAAATCCGTTGGGAGTCAAGCGCCAGCGACCGTCAAAGGTCTTCACCGCCAAGCCCCGCTCCTTGCACTGCATAAGGCTTTTTTCCAGGGGGGCAAAGGGTAACAGATACTTTTTCTCATATTCCTTGGGATCGATGCCGGATACCGTTCTTAGGCGCATCATCAGGTATTCTCCTGCCCGCTCCCGGGCGGCAACGGTCTGCACCTCCTGCAGCACCGGACCGCCGGTCTTCATTCCTCGGATATACCCTTCCAGATCCCGCACAACCGTAAACCGCTGACCGCCGAAATCGGAACTGGCATTGGGGCCAAAGCCCAGATAGGGTTCGCCGTTCCAGTACTTCAGATTGTGGCGGGATACATTGCCCTTCCGGCAGAAGTTGGAGATCTCATACTGTCGATAGCCATGCTGCCGGAGGATCTCCACAGCAGACAGGTACATATCCGCCTGGGTATCGTCGTCAGCCAGGTTGCAGAACTCCTGATATTCATACAAGGGCGTTCCCTCCTCCACCTTCAGGCCGTAGCAGCTGATATGCTCGGGACGGAGGGTCAGTACATTCTGCAATGTCTTCTCCCAGGCCTGCAGGCTCTGTCCGGGCAGACCGTACATCAGATCCACAGACAGATTTTTGAAGCCGAACCTGCGAATCCGCTTGACCGCAGAGACCGCTTGGGCATAGCTGTGGGGGCGGCCGATCTTCTTGAGGATCCCGTCATCGTCGCATTGGATGCCCAAACTCACCCGGTTGAAGCCCTCGCTGCGCAGCCGCCGCAGCAGCCGGTCGGACACCGAGTCGGGGTTGGCTTCAAAGGTGATCTCTGCCGAGGAGGATACCTTAAACGCCTTGCGGATGGCAGCAAGGATCGCTGCCATACCGTCAGCGCCGAAAAAGCTGGGGGTACCACCGCCGAAGTAAATGGTATCCACCATATATTCCGGCGCCAGTATACCCGCCTCCCGAATATGGGCGCAGACCGCATCCTGATAACCGTCCAGGAGCTTATCCTCCTTGGAGGTAACCGAGTAGAAATCGCAGTACTGACACTTGCTGCGGCAGAAGGGAACATGGATATAGATCCCCAATGGGATCTTGTTTTTCCGAGTGAATAAAGGCATGGGTTATCTCCTTAACGAGAAGCGCCTTTGCCCTATAAGACGAGCAAAGGACGTCTCTATTACATAAACTACAATAAATTTTTGTTAAATTATGGGAACGCAGTAACGATACCGAGCGGGTCAGGGAAGTTACGATTCCCTCCGCACCGTGCACGAATCGCCTGCGGGGGCGTCTCCGCTAGTCCTCGTCCAGCTTGAGGACGGCCATAAAGGCCTCCGAAGGCACAGACACCGTACCGAAGGTACGCATCCGCTTCTTGCCTTCCTTCTGCTTCTCCAACAGCTTCTTCTTTCGGGTGATGTCGCCGCCGTAGCACTTGGCAAGCACATCCTTCCGCAGGGCTTTGATGGTCTCCCGGGCGATGATCTTACCGCCGATGCCCGCCTGCACGGGGATCTCAAACTGGGCGCGGGGAATGTTCTCCTTCAGCCGCTCGCAGATCTTCCGGGCCCGGGGATAGGCATTGTCCGCAAAGAGGATGAAACTCAGCGCGTCCACAATATCGCCATTGAGCAGGATATCCAGCTTCACCAGCTTACTGGGCCGGTAGCCGATCAGCTCATAGTCCAGGCTGCCGTAGCCACGGGTACGGGACTTGAGGGCATCGAAGAAGTCGTAAATGATCTCGTTCAGGGGCATTTCATAGTGCAGCTCCACCCGGTTGGCATCAAGATACACCATGTCCTTGAATTCGCCCCGGCGGGAGGTGGCCAGATCCATGATGTTGCCCACATATTCCTGGGGCGCCATGAGATTGACCTTCACAAAGGGTTCTTCTGCCAGCTGGATCTCCATAGGATCGGGATAGTCCAAGGGATTATCCACCATCAGCACCGTGTCGTCCAGCTTGGTGACCCAAGTCGGATCGTAGCCATGTC
>JAZNRW010000066.1:0-10022 GCA_045590835.1 Faecousia sp. | reverse complement strand
ATAATAGGTTCCTTCCTGATCCAGAACGATGTTGAAGGTGGCATCGCCCAAGGCAGAGGTGGTCACAGTCTTGACCGTTGCGCCCGCCAGAGGATTGCCGTTGGCATCACATTCGACCATGTCGAAATGGAACTCGGTCAGTGGGATGTTGGCATTGACAGGGTTATTCAGAACCTTGTGCACATTCAGCACAGCATTGGTAGAGCCCACCTCATAGATATTCTCAAAGGTGGCAGAAACGTTAATGCCTGCGTTATTGCCGGAAACCGTCACATTCGCCTCTTCGCGGACTGCAATCTCCAGAACACCATCCATATTCTCGTCGGTGACAATCACTTCAAACAGAGCCTGCATGGTGGAGTAGGTCATACCGGCAGTGTTTTCGCCTGCAGGCTTCTGCTCGGAGGGCTTCAGCTCTACCACGCGGAAGAAGTAGGTACCCACATCATCAAAGGTCAGATTAAAGAGAGCCTCCTCCGTATCCCCTGCGCGCACCTTGATATATGTCTGGCCGGTGCTGTCTGCAATATCGGGATATGTGCCGTCGTCCAGCAGCTTCTGCAGAACAAATACGAATTCCTCATCTGCAGGCGTTCCAGCCAGTACCGTAAGCTTCTTAGTCAGCTCTACTGTGACCGGAACTGTCACGGGGACATATTCATCCGGATAGCGGTTGTAGAAGTCCGCCATGACCGTTGCATTGCCCACAATGCTGCCCGTTGCAACAGTAGCGGAAGTGTCGCTGCCGATGCTGTCCAGCGCAAAACCAGGTAGCTTATCCTCGGTGACGGTGTAGGCAGTGCCCTCAGGGATTCCGAGAATCGTAATAGATTCGTCATTCTTCAGCACGATGGGGCTTCCGTCTGCGTAAGTGACTGCGCCGCCCGCGCCTACCTTTACCTGCGCGCCGTCAGCGGTCTCAAAGGTATCGCCGACAGCAACCCCGGTGCCGGAAAGGGTCAGCCGGAAGGTAAATTCCTTCTGCGCCAAAGTGGCGGGGTCAGAGGGCAGGGCGTGAAGCACATCCTTGCTGATGATAAGATTGCCATACAGATTAGGTCCATTGGTAATCACCACAGGGACCATCTGGTTGACAGTCGGGAGCACGTGGAGACTGTCGCCTGTTCCCACGAATTCAGGAACCGTCAGCGTGGCGTTTCCGGTGACAGGCTGCGCCTGCCCTGCTACTTCAATGCCCACAACTCTGTAGTCGCCATCAATCTGCTCCGCGATCTCCACAGTAGTACCTGCGGGAATACCGGAGATATAAGCGGTAATGCCGGCAGGCATGGTAACGGTGAATTGTCCGTTTTCATAGGTGGACATGGTCACGCCGGAAAGGGCATCTCCGTTGGCATCGGTCAGCAAGGGCGCAACCGTGCTGCCTGCGGGAATGTTCGTCAGCTTTACCAGGAAGCTAAACTGGCTGGTATTTGCAATTGTGCCGGAAATTTCCTTGCGCAGGGTGAAACCGGTCGCAGGCGCAACGGTAAATGTGCCGTTGTTGCCCAGGAAGGAGTAAACATCCTGCTTGCCGATTGCTGCAAAGGTAGCGGAGAAACGAGAGTAATCCAGCGTTCCGGTTTCATTGTCCGTCTTCATCACTCTCAGCCGGGTCAGCTCACGGAACATCGTGCCGCTGGGAATGACCCATCTGCCATCAATATACTGCGCCTGCGCCAGCGTCTCGGCAGCAACCGCTCTTGCTGTGCTCACCCGCTTGGTTTCCGTATAATAGTAATGATCGATATGATATGTGCCGGAAAGGACAGCATTGGGATCGGTGATCTGGTTGCCGTCTGCGTCCAAAATGGGAGTGTCCTCTATGTAGTAATACCGGGAATTGTCCAGCGCCGGATGGAAGTGGGCCTCTGCCACCTTGGCGGTATCCACCTCTTCCGGATCGGGAATGCCATTCTGATTTGTGTCGTTACCCACAGCCCATTCGTTGGTGTAGAAATTCACCGTGCCGTCCGCATTGCGATGGATGTGACCGCCGGCAGCAAGGTGCTCAGCAATCTTCTGCTCCAAATTCACAGAATTGATATCGGAGCGCAAACCCACCTCGAACACCAGCTGCATGGGAATTGCATCCTCGCGTACCAGTTCATCCACCACATTGGCGTCATCCTTATTCAGAGTGACCTTGTAATGCACCGTGGGCAACAAAGATGCGGGGATCTTGAAATACACGGTCTGATTCAGGGTGGTCAGGTCAGTGCGGACCATTACCACCACGTGCATCATATCCGTATCCTCGTGGGCGCCCAAATAGCCGTAAGAACGGTTGGCGTACACAGCGCCTTGGGGCGCGTTCTCATAACCGGAGTTCTTATCCCAGAAGCCAATATAGTTGCCGTCGGCATCGGCATACCAGCCGATGTAGTTGCTCCAGTTGTTGTCGTCGGCATAATACAGCTGCTCATCCAAATACGCCCAGCTGATCAGCTGCTGCGCTTGTGTAGTGGTGATGCCGGGAATCCGTTCTTTCACGGTATTGACCAGCTCCTCGCCCCGCTCGGTAGGCGTCGTCTGGCTGCCCAAAACACCCTCGTTAATGCTCTTGGCAAGACCTTTTCCGGTATACAGCGCTATGCCGCCGTTGCCGTCACTCATGAAAATGCCCTTCATGTCGTGCATGTGTATCATCTCGCCCAGCGCGTCCTCGAAAGTGACGTAACCGGAGTAGTTTGCGCTGCTTCCTTCCACCAGCGTGGAGTAGGATTCGGACTTCAGCTCAATTTCGTTCAGAATCTGATTGAAGGAGCTGATCAGACCGGCAGCGTCGCTGGCGTAGAAGTATTTATCCACATAGTTCATAGCCTCAACGGACGCATTTCTGAGCACGCTCAGTCCGTTCTGTCCGGTGATAACATTTACATTTGTGCCTGCGGAAGCTCCCAGGTAGGTATTCCAGTAGCCCTTCAGGGTGTCGTTGGAGCCGGCAGGATACAGGGTCTCTGTGGCGGCAGAGCTGTTCTCCGTGCCAAGACCAAGGGTCATAAACAGTACGCTCTTGTCATCATTTGCAGATTCCTGATACTTGGCTGCCACCATTCCCCGGACATAGGCCGCCGTCAGCTGGGTCAGGAAGGTAATCCTGTCGTTGGTGCTGGCGCCGTCACCGGTATTGGAATTGCCGATGGAAGTATAAGAGGTGGTGGCGATGGTGGGCGCGCCGTCACTCATCAAAACGATAACAGGCATCCGCTCCGCGCCCGCCTGGACATTGCCCTCAGGGACAGTGGTATCTGTCACAGCAAGGAACTGATTCATCGCTTTGTAAAGGCCGTTTTGGATGTAGGTGCCGCCGGTGGCAGTCTTGGAAGCCTCCCTCACCGCAGCGCCGTCCTTCGTAGTCAGACCGTCCGCCACAGAAACGGAGACCGTGCTGCCGGTGGGAACATAGGTAGCGCTTTCCCCTGTAGCCGTCCACCGTCTGGTGGTCCAATTGTAGGTATACAGGGCGCTGGTGGTATAGTTGGCGTTCAAGCTCAAATAATTGCCGTTCACGCCTTCGTATCTGTCCAGCGGCAAAACCACCGTAGCGCTGCCGGAAGTGGCAGCAGAGTTGGTGCTGGTGTTACCGGAGTACAGCACCACGCCCACCCGGTTGTTGCTGTTCTGCTTCATCAGCGCAGCGATGGTATCGTTGGTGGCCTTCACCATTGCCTCTACCAGAGACATATCGATTCCGTTTACCTGCCGGTAGTCATTGCCAACGCGGACATAACCAACCTCATAGGATCCGTCCACCATAGATCCGGAAAGGTCCAGCACCAGCATCGTATCGGTAGGCGATGAAGTGTGGCCGGTAATGGACAGGTTGGATGCGATGGAAGACAGCGCTACCAGGAAGTTATTTCCGTTGTTTAACGTAACGCCGGGAAGCTTGTCGGTCGCCCCGGCGAAGACGGACTTATCCGTCCACACAGCGCCGGAAAATTCCGTGTTCATCACATCCGGGCCAAAAAAGTTTTCCCAGATAATCGAATCGGGGTCAGCCTTTTTGCTGCCATGTAAAATATTCAGACTCTGCTCCGCGGCAGTTGCGTTGAGAACGCCTGCCGGCAGATAGGACAGAACCATCACCAAGCACAGCAAAATGCTCAGCAATCTCTTAAACAGGGTGTTGTTGGACATATTGTTGCCTCCTTGAATTCATTGCAGTGGTGATCGCGCTTTGTTTTGCGGGATTATCGTTTCGTACCGTCTGACAGCATTTCAAATGTGTGCTCATTGGTTTGTTCAACAAAGCTTTTGAATTGCTCCAGAATGTGTTCTCCCAGCGTCAGGTAGTCCATGGAAAGGACCTTTTGGATCTTCTGATTGCGGGTCTGCTCAGGCACATTGAAAATCATCATAATGTTGTTCAGCGCGCCGGCAAGCCGGGTTTCCAGCGGGACGGTGTCATTGGTGGTCATCAGCGTTGCATACTCAATGCCGGATACCAAAATTTCTGCCTCTGCGTACTGCAGCTCGCTCCAGTCCGCGCAAAACTCATGATAAATATGCTTTGCTCTTTGGGTATCGTTCTTGCGAATGACCTCCAGGCACATCGGACTGGAATAAGCGGACAGGAACAAATCCTTTACAATCTCATTTTCATCACTTACCGCAGCCATTGTGACCAGCTCCAGACTCACCGCCAAAAGTGACGTGGTTCCTTCCTCCTGCACCATATTCTGCAAAAGTTTACCCTGAAAGCTGCAGAGCATTTCTACCAACACCGTCAGTAGATGCTCCTTTGTGGGAAAATAATAGGTCAGATTTCCTGTGCTGATGCCCAGCTCATCACATATCAGCTTTGGGGGAGTGGCGGAGTAGCCCTTCTCCAGAAACAATCTGCACGCAGTCTGGATGATCTCATGTTTGGTGGTATTTGCATGTCTTCGCGCCACGCTTGTCACCTCCTGTTGTCATTGAAATTAGGGCGAACGCTAATTTGCACTAGTCCTAATTTGTACTAATCCTATTTTAGCACAAATCCAAATTTTTTCAAGAATTTTTTTACATTTTTTCAAAATTTTTTCTTTTACAAGAAACGCCCCGCTTCTCCATCCCATAATTTTCGCAAAACAAAGCCCGAATAAGCGAACGCTTATTCGGGCCGTATATTCATTTTTTACTTTGACAGTATCACCTTATCGCTTGTAAGCTGACTTCCGCTGGAGGCCTCAAACATCTGCAAAAGCTGCTCTATCGTAAGCTTTTTCTTCTCCTCGCCCTTTACATCAACCACAATCCGTCCTTCGTGCATCATAATTAAGCGATTTCCTACACGAATGGCATCCGCCATATTGTGGGTGATCATAATGGTCATCAGGTTGTCTCTTGCTACGATCTCCTCCGTAATGTCAAGCACCTTTTTTGCTGTTTTGGGGTCCAGTGCCGCAGTGTGCTCATCAAGCAGGAGCAGCTTCGGCTTCTTTAAGGTTGCCATAAGCAGGGTCAGCGCCTGGCGTTGACCGCCGGACAGCAATCCTACCTTGGCGGTAAGTCTTTCTTCAAGGCCAAGATTCAGAAGCTCCAAAAGCTGCTTATATTTTTTCCGTTCCTTGGCAGTAATGCCCGGACGCAGAGTTCTTCTTTCCCCTCTGCGCGCAGCAAGAGCCAGGTTTTCTTCAATCTGCATATCCGCCGCAGTACCCGTCATAGGATCCTGGAATACACGGCCAAGATACTTTGCCCGCTTGTCCTCCCGCAGCTTCGTAACATCTTCGCCGTCTATGATGATTTTGCCGCAATCCACAGGATACACACCCGCAATCATATTCAGCATGGTGGATTTACCTGCGCCATTGCCCCCGATAACCGTGACAAATTCGCCATCCTCAAGATGAAGATTGATGCCATTCAGCGCTTTCTTTTCATTCACCGTTCCGGGGTTAAAGGTTTTCTTTACGTTTACAATGTCAAGCATTCGTCTTCATCCCCTTTCGGTATTCTTACATGGCTTTCCGCGTACCGTCTTTTCCAATGGGGAACTGCCAGGAATATCGCGACGATGGCAGCGGACAAAAGCTTCAACAGATTTGCATCAAAGCCCAGGGTGATAACCGCCTGAATCACAATATAATAAATAATCGAGCCCAGAGCAACCGAAAGAAGTCTCAGCGCAAAATTCTTAAATATCTTTCCAAACAGCGCATCGCCGATGATGACGGCAGCAAGGCCGATAACGATGGCGCCCTGCCCCATTTTCACATCCGCAAAGCCCTGATACTGGGCAAGAAACGCGCCGGAAAAAGCAACCAGTCCGTTTGAAATCATAATGCCCAGCACTTTGTTAAAGCCGGTGTTGATGCCCTGAGCGCGGCTCATATTCTGATTGATACCGGTGGCTCTTATGGAGCAGCCCATTTCCGTTCCGAAGAACCAGTAAAGAACTCCAATCAAAAGGATCAGAACAACGCCCACGGTAATCAAGGGATTGCGGAACGCAAACTCCTTGACCCAGCGTAAAGAAACCAGAAGCTCGGTGTTGTTCACATTTATGGATTGATTGGATTTTCCCATAATCTTCAGATTGATAGAGTACAGGGAAAGCTGCGTCAAAATTCCTGCCAAAATAGGCGGAATACCCATAAGCGTATGCAAAAGACCCGTAATCGCGCCTGCCAGCAAGCCTGCCACAAACGCAGCAAGCATGGCAAGCCACAAATTGCAGCCGTTTAAAATGAGCACAACCGCTACCGCGCCACCGGTTGCAAAAGAACCGTCTACGGTAAGATCGGCAACATCAAGGATGCGGTAGGTAAGATAAACGCCAATTCCCAGGATGCCCCATATCAAGCCTTGGGATACAGACCCCGGAAGCGCGTTTAATAATTGTCCGAATATTTCCATTATGCTTCCCCTATAAAATAAAATTGGCAAGCAATCGGAGAGAGTTCCATTCTCCCCGATTGCTTGTAATAAGCTTAGCCCTCGATTTCAATTGCTGTGTAGCCTTCCAGCGGTGTGATTCCCAACGCAGTGCAGATCCGCTCGTTGTATTTCGGTGTCTGCTTTTCCGCATAGCCGATAGGCATGGTGGAAATGTCTTTCTCGCCTGTCAGGATGCTAACCGCCATTTTGCCGGTGGCATAGCCCAGGTCATAGTAGCTAATGGACAGCGTTGCAACACCGCAGCCAGAGCAAATACCCTCTTCGCCCGCAATCACAGGAACCTTCTGGAGAGAGCAGATGTTGTCGATAATACCGGTGTTTTCTGCCACAGTATTGTCGGTGGGAACATAAATCACATCGCAATTATCAGCAGCTGTTGTACAAATCTGCGCCAGGTCATTGGAATCGGTAAAGGGATAAAATGTAGCGGTAAGGCCCTTCTTCTCCAGCCCAGCCTTGACCACATCCACCTGATACTGGCTGTTTGCCTCCTTGGAGCAGTACAGCAAGCCCACGGTCTTTGCGTTGGGGAACCATTCCAAAATCATGGCCGCCTGCTTGTCCAGAGGCGCAAGATCGGATGTGCCGGAGATATTTCCGCCCACCGTGCCGTTGAAATCCTTCAGTTCGAGCGCTACGCCATATTCCGTAACTGAAGTGCCGAGAATCGGAATGTCACCGGTTGCCGCGGCAGCAGCCTGCAGAGCAGGCGTTGCATTGGCCATAATCAAATCCACATTGTTGGAAACAAATTGGTTTACGATGGTTGAGCAGGTGTTGGCATCGTTCTGGGCATTCTGATAATCAAAAGCCACAGCGTCCGCGCCAAGCGCATCAATAATGGCTTGCTTGAAGCCTTCCGTTGCCGCATCCAGAGCAGGATGCTCAACCAGCTGAACAATACCGACCTTATATTTTCCGTCGGTATTCGTATCCGTACAAGCAGAAAGCGCAAGGCATCCGCTTACACAAAAAATAAGCGCCAATAATAAAGATACTGTCTTTTTCATAATGAAACTCCCCTTATGTGAATTCGGTCATGCCTATCCCATGACCTTCAAAAACCAATGGAGTACCCCATTCATTTTCTTAGTACACATAATATAACACCTTTCCCCATTTGTCAAATAAATGGTGTTGATAATTACCATATCCCTTTCACTTTTTTTAATGCATGCGCAAACAACAAATACTGCCACCACCACACAACAAAGAAGAACAAGCAAATAACCAGTCGAGAAAACTCTCGACTGGTTATTTTTGATTTTACAATCCTATCACGCTTATGCGTTATAAAACTCCGTGTACCAAATAACTGTAAAGGCAATTCCAATGAAAAGGAAGATCAGACCTGTCACAAGAATATAGCTGTTGCTGTTCTTTTTGGCCTTGCTGAGCTTGCGCGCCCGGTAATCGGCATATCGTTCGTGCTTTTCTCTGCCCATGGGGACAAAGGCCAGCACAACATTTCTCAGAACGAAGCCGATGCCGATGAGCGCCCCTTCGCTGCTGACATACAGCATGCCCGCAAAAAGGGTCATCAGTATGCCCGAAACGAAGAACGCGTCCGATAAAATCTGGATGTTTACCGCTGCGCTTTGTGTAAAAAAGCCCTTTGACCAAATCACGAGGAACGCAATAAGCGCCTCAATGCCAACGCAAATCGCATAATTTCTAACTGTTTCTTTGGTTTCCTGTTTCACTGTCTTTAACCATCCATCCTGTTACTTGATCTGTTGCTTGTATTTTTCTTCTTCCGCGTCGTTGCAGTATACGAAATGTCCGGGGGTAATCTCACGGAACGAGGGCGCATTTACCGAATAATCGTGCTCCGCAATGGGGTTGTAGATAATTCTCGTGCGTTGCTTCTCGTAAACAGGGTCGGGCAGCGGAATCGCAGAAAGAAGAGATTTCGTATAAGGATGCAGGGGATTCTTGAAAAGCTCGTCCGAATCGGCAAGCTCGACCATCTTTCCGAAGTACATAACGCCGATGCGGTCGGAGAAATATTTAACCACCGACAGGTCGTGGGCGATGAACAAAATGGTAAGTCCCAAGCGCTCCCGCAAATCGTTGAGCAGGTTGATCACCTGTGCCTGAATAGACACGTCAAGCGCAGAGATGGGCTCATCGGCAATGATCATCTCAGGCTGCATGATAACCGCTCTGGCGATACCGATACGCTGGCGCTGGCCGCCGGAGAACTCATGAGGATACCGGTCTGCGTGCTCCCGCACAAGACCGACCATCTCAAGAATCTCGTAGACCTTCTCGTTGATATACTCCTTGTCGGTGATACCGTTGATCACCAGGCCCTCAGCGATAATATCACGCACGGTCATACGGGGGTCAAGAGAGGCGATGGGATCCTGGAAAATCATCTGGATCTGGGTGATGAGCTTGCTCTTCTTCGCTACGCGGCAACGGCTGCGGTATTCCTTCTGAAGCGCCTTGAGCTTCTCGTCATTGCCCTCCGCCAGGCAGAATTTGCGGGCATACTCTTCCTCCAGCGCCTTGAGAAGGGACTCCACATACTGCTTGTCCACTTCCTTACGGTCAGCCCTTGCGTCCTTGATGAGCGCCCGGTTCTTGTCAACAATCGCCTGATACTCCTGCTTGGTGATTTTCTTGTCTTGCAGATCCTTTTTCGCCTGCTTGATGGCATCCTGATAAGAGCGCGTTCCTGCGCCGATTCTCTGGCCCTTGAAGTACACATTACCCGAAGTGATGTCATACAGCTTGATGATGGAGCGACCGGTAGTGGTCTTTCCGCAACCGGACTCACCTACAAGACCAAAGGATTCACCTTTTTTGATCTCAAAGCTTACATCGTCAACGGCCTTAAGATCCTTGCGTCCCAAACGGAAATACTGGCAAAGGTGGTCCACTTTCAACAATACTTCCTGATTATTCGCCATGGTTGCCACCTCTTTCTTTCATGCGCCGGATACGCTCGGTGATAATCTTGGGAATCTCCACCTTGGGTGCGTTGGGATGGAGCAGCCATGTTGCAGCAAAGTGGGTGGGAGAAACCTCATACATGGGGGGCTGCATCTCAAAGTCAATCTCCATTGCGTACTTGTTTCTTTCCGCAAACGCATCTCCGACGGGGGGATAAATCATGTTGGGGG
>JAZNRW010000065.1:0-8129 GCA_045590835.1 Faecousia sp. | reverse complement strand
CGTTAAGTACTGGCAGCAGTTAAACATCATCATGAGAGCTGCCGAGGAAAGCGGTTTTATCGACGCAAATCCCATTCCTGCACTTCTGCCGGAAATCAGCAATCGGGCATCCAAAGAGCTGCGCAATTTGCGAAATATGCTGACGAAAAAGACCTTTACCTTTGAGGAAGAGGCACGAATCCTTGCTTATGTTCGCGAAGAAAGTGATACGGATTTTGGTCCAAGAAAGGCCTTGCGGTTTGAGGAAGACAGCACGCTACTACTTGGTCCGATCCAACTGTTTACCGGAATGAGCACACGGGAAGCCTGCGCACTGACATGGGATGATTTTGAGACCATTCCCAGCTTGAAAGCATACCGCCTTTTGGTATACAAGTTCCTATCAGACGAAGGTACAGTGATCTACCACGCAGACGGCGCTGCCTGCAGAAAAGTGCCGGTAGCCCCGCTGTTGGCAGATATGCTGCACAGCCGAAAAACGTACCTGCAGCTTGTGTGCGGCTTTACGGAAACAGAACTGCAGCAGTTGCCGATCATTATGCCCAATAGCAAAAAGACCCTTGCGTCGCTTTCAAAGCCGCCCCACTGCAAATACGATGCTGCTATCCAGGTTTGTAGGTCTCTGATTGAAAAAGCCGACATTCCCACTCAGGAGCTGGTCCTTCCCGGTGACGGCGACAAAGAGATCGTTGTAGATATGAACAAGTATCAGGGTGATATTTTCTACAGCAATTTTAAGCACCGGGCTAACCACACCTGTTCCTTTAACCGAGGTGAGCTTTCCTATGTTGTGGGCAACAAGGCTCCGGATACGTTCTCTCAGCATTACTGTGACTACACAAACGATCTGGTTCAGTACGGGATGGTTCAAAAGCTGAACCGATGGAGCCATACTCACGAAACCGGTGTGCAGAATGCTATGCAAAGCACCTCCGAGATTTCAACATTTACCCGCAATACCTCCGTCCATTCAGACCGTAAAAAGAATCATTATAATGCCGTCTCTATCACGGTATCTCCTACAAAGGAAGTGAGCGGAAGCTATATTGATGTTTTGGTCGAATGTGATCACGGCGTAACCGGCAGCATTGCCGTATATGGCACAGGAAAGGAGGCTGGCCATTTATGACAGAGTGGAAATGTTTCGTTGGCGAAGAACACACCTTTTACGGAATCTATTACGATTACTACGAAGACTTTGAGCAGCACTGGAAAGCGGACTCCACCCAAAGGAGTAACCACCTGCGTTACTGCAATCAAATCATTCCGCTGCTTCGGAACCACGATGAAACCCCAATAAGCGCCTATACCCAGGAAGATTACGATGCTGTTATTCAGGCATTGATAAAACGGGGTCAGGACACAAAGAGCAAGCAATATATGCCCTATAAGGAGAGTACGCTGCAGGATTTTCGCCGCTTGATCTACTATGTCGTGGAAACAGCTTCCAGGCATGGCGAATGTGATAATGTACTCTGGGAAAGCAACTTGAATCCCGAAGCCACAACGGAAAGCGAGGAAGTCAAAGCCAATCAGGCGCTGCTCAGCAAGTCGCTGACCATTTCGCAGGAACAGGCGGTTGCCAAGGCTCTCCTTTCCGATCCTCTGCAATCCGGTCAAAACATGGGCTTGCTGTTAATGTATTCCCTGGGTCTGCGCAATGCAGAAGCCTGTGCGGTGGATTACGGCGATATCAAGCCAATGCAAACCCATCCTGACTGCCCGGTAATATGGATCTACAAAACCACCGGCTATGACACCAGTGCAGGTAAGCTGGGCGGAAAAACCAGGAATGCAGACCGCATTATCCCAGTGCCGGACAAGGTTGCTGCGCTGATTTATGAGCGGCGTCAGTATATTGAGTCGCAGCTCAACAAGTCCATCGACGATTACCCCATTGTGTGCAACAACGATCGGTGGGATGTTCGGTGCTCCGCCCGGGAGTTAACAAATGCAGCCCGCGTCCTGTTCCAAGGCATCAAAATCAAAGCTTCTCAGATGGCATCCATCAGTGAGGACCTTCAAGAGGACCCCATATCCGATAGAGACAGCCTGCCTTTTGAGGATCGAAAAGACCCTACGGCATATCTCTTCCGTCGTAATTTCGGAACGCATTTACACATTCTCGGCTTGAGTGAGCCGGAAATTGAATATGTGATCGGGCATGATATTGACGATCCTTACGAAACCCGTAATGAATTTGTCAACGAAGAAAAGCTGTTTGCCATTAAACAAAAGATGGACCGCAGGCCTTTGGTTAACAGTGACTTCTCTCAGATCGAGCGCATTGATGTGGGAGAGCGGCTGCAGTTACAGCATACTGCCTGTGTGCAAATACCTGCAGATTCCGCAGAAACTGAGATACACATTACCGCAAATGAGCCTACGGACAATATTAAAGTCTCCCTTTCTTCCCACCCACAGAATATGCGCATCCAATTAAATTGCCGGCGTTACAAGGTGAAGGAAACCGAGTACGATCGCTTTGTGGATACGCAGCAGCAGTATCATAAGGTCTATACCAAAGCATAAGAAATGGCAGCCGAGTGCAAATCACTCGGCTGCCTTCGTTTTAAGACCGTTGCTCTTTAGTTTTTTTGTTTTTAAATTCCGGAATTGCATAAATCTGATTCTTGGAAGAGAAATCGGAAATCTGCGCACCGCAAAAAATCCCGCGGGGTCTAACCGTAAATGCCAAATATTTCTCTTCATCCAGCTCCGTCCAGTCGCCAGCCACCAGCACCATACTATACTTGGGGGCAGTGCTGCTGATACCGTTGCTTTCCGTATTGCGGACAAACAGCTTTTTGCAGGCCTGATTATACTCCTTCCGATCATCAAACACAAGCACAAAATACTTGTTTTTATACATTTTAGTATCTTGATCCATAGAAAAGGAATCAAACAAAATAGCATTGGTTCTGTTGACAGGCCACCGCGGGCGCACCGCAAGCACACGCTTTCCCAAGTCCTCTCGATGGGTAAAGAAATCGTCAAAATCCTTATACCACAGGAAAATATCCGATCGTAAATGGGAGCCAATACGTTCATCTGCCTCAAATAAATGAATTTCGACCTTCCAAAGCTGGCTTAAGGTCCTACAGGGTAGGATCATCGGCTCGGAAGCGGGTTTGCTTTCCTCTTCCTCGTTTTCATCCGTATCGGCTTCTGTACCATACTCGGATTCATCCCCATACAGATATTCGTCCTCCAGCTCAGGCTCAATGAGGCCCTCATCCTCATCAGACTCCCAAGAGGGCTCTTCCTTTTCGCGTACCGGGTGAAACAGATTGTCAAACAGCTGTGTAATATCCGTTAACTGGGGATCATATACTCTGTTTGTTCTGTCCAGTTGCTTACAGATGCAATTCGTATGCTTTCCACCTTCATAGCAACGGTAGAACGGCGTTTCGACCCCTAGCACAGGATGCACATCCACACCGCAGTACGGACATGCAAGGCGTTGCCCGGAGTACGCATCTTGGGCCTTAACAGTTATGCCTGTCCGCTTATCAATCGCTTCAACGATCATGTTATCACATCCTTTCAAAGTAAAAAATAAATATCATAGCTGCTCTTGGCAAGAAAAACACCAAATCTGCCAAAAGCCGCATGCAACCCTCTACCTAAGTAATATGAATTTTTGCTTAAAAAGTCAAGGGGTACACCCGGCTTTTTTTCTCTCCAAAATGAAAACTTTTTGTGACGAAAATGCGCGCCAGATGTTATCATCTGACGCGCTGCTGTATATCGTGTTGCAAAAAAATTTGTTTGGAACGGACTATTCCGTTTTGAATCAGCAGTATAATGTATCTCCTATCAGAAAACCCGGAGCAAAAGCCCCGGGCTGATTGCATTAGTTTGAGAATTTGGGCGGCGTCACATTGTTGTTTGCAAAAGTATTGGGGCCGGGATTTGACAGGGAGAAGTACATCTTCGCCGCCTTAGTGGTACCAAAATCCTGATTGGAGCCGGAATTCTGTACTTCGTTAAATGCATCCCGGAACATCTGATTGTGGGCTTCCTCGCGGTTCAGGAGGAAATCGATGGTCTCCCGTACCTTCTTGTCATTAATCTGGCGGTACAGGTATTCATAGACCACCTTCGCCCGTTGTTCCGATGCGATATTGCTCAAAAGATCTGCGCACAGATCGCCGGTCACCGTCACATAGTCTGCCGTCCAGGAATAGCCGGATGCGTTGATAAGTCCTGGATTCAACCCCAGGATTACATGGCTTTGGATCTCACCACTGGGAACCTGCGCCGCATCCACATCGTGGCCGTTCAGCAAATTGATGGTCTGGGCAACCATTTCCATGTGTCCCAGTTCCTCTGCCGCAATATCCAAGAACAGATCCTTGATTTTTGGATCCTTGATGCGGAAGCTCTGGGACATATACTGCATGGCAGCTTTTAGCTCACCATTGCCGCCGCCAAGCTGCTCCTGCAGCAGTGCCGCATACTGGGGATTAGGACGCTCGATCCCCACCGGGTGAAATAACTGTTTTTCGTGCTTGAACAAGCACACCACTCCCTTCATTGTGATATGCCTATTCTTCCAATTCTTTCCTCGAAATATACACGGTGGAGCCATCTGCTTCAGTAATTAAATGCCGCCAGGTAGTATCAAGTAATATCTCCTGGCGGCAGCTATATTTGTCATTCAATAGGTTCTATTAAATCTTCTGCTTTGCAGTGCAATGCATTTGCCAGCATCATCAGATACTCGGCCTGTGCCTTGTTGATACTCTTTTGACGCTGCTCGTATTGCTGAATTGTCCGCACCGGAACGCCGGACTGCTCTGCCAATTCACTCTGGCTCATTCCGGCACGCTGACGAAGCTGTTTCAGTTTTGTCTCCGGATTGGCGGTGCGGTACAGCTCGTTCATCCGGTCGCAAAACTGGCGGATATCCATTTCGTGATAAGGCGAGTACATACGAATGATATCATCAAGGGGAACGCATTCCAGGATATCCAGGAACGACATAGCGGTCTCCCACTGGTAATAAGCCAGTGCCCAACCTGCCCAGTATTCCGGGCTTCTGTCTGCCGAATACCTGGGTTGCCGCTCCTCTACCTGACGTTGGGCCCGCTCCCACCCCCGGTATGCCAATTCTACGCCGGACATTCCAACGGTTACGTTAAACTCACCCTTTTCAAACCGCTTGGCCAGACCGGAATTCAGAAACAGATCAAAAAAGGTGCAGGGATCATAACCCAAGTCATAGGTGGCAAAGTCCAGCATGCGACCCAAATTGTTACGGGCCTTTTCCAAATAAACCTTATGATAAGCGCGGATCATTTGGCTTCATCTCCTCATCCATGATCTGCATGATGTACAGCTCCCCACGCTGGCGCTTAAAGCGTGCCACATCAAAGTATTCCCGCCGAGCTTTTTGATCCCGGGATTGCTGTTTTGCGTACCATTCCTCCCGTTCAGCAACTTCCGCGCCGATAAAGCGGATCCGGTCAAATGCCTTTTTGCTCTTCAGCACGAACTGCTGCCCCAGCTTGCCCAGGTGCATAGCATTGTTCAGCTGTCGGTAGGAAATGGTGCCGTTGATAAAGTCCTGAGCAAAGGAAAAGTAGCTGTCGTCTGCTCGGTATCCAATGATTGCATCATAGTCCTTATAGTCAACGGCGAAGTTCTTGAGGATGTACTCCTTTGCTTCCAGAGCCAGGGCGGAGGGCACATCAAACTCCCGGTTTTCCAACAGTACTGCCAGCCAGTGGAGAATGCAGTATTGGGGGTCGTTCAGGTCTAAGATGCGCAGGCCATCGCAATCCAATTCATAGCAGTTGGCATAGCCGTCCTTATCGTGTGAAACGCCCCATTCCTTCGCCATCTCCAAACTGTCGGTGCAGTAAAACCCCAGACCGTAGTCGTTATATCGCTTTCCCTTGCCAAAAACAGGCTTTTCAATAATGTCGCAGGAACCGTGATAGAGTTTTCTTACCATAGGTATCATCTCCTTTCTGTTACATATTATACTCCCAAAGGAGTATAATAGTCAAGAGTAATTCAATAAATTTTTATTATGAAAAAGTCCTCGTCGGGTCCGAAAGCATCATCCAGCTTGCGGAACCCATAAAGCTTTTTGCCCTCGGCGGTGCCTGTGATATCATGTGTTACATCCATGTTCCACCAAGTGCCATCGTAGTACACACGGTTCCATGTGTGTTGAACAGAGTTGTCTTTATAGGATATTCCGTCAACAGCATAGCAAGGAATGTTCTGACTGCGGCAAAGCGCGGCAAACAGATGAGAAAAGTCAAAGCAAACACCTTGCTTGGTACGTAGTGTCTTGCGAACATCGAAATACTGGAAGAGCGCATTATAGTTGTAATCATATTCAAGATTCGCTACCATCCAATTGTAGATCGCCTGTACCTTTTCGGCATCGGTATCACAGCCTGTGCAAATTTCGTCAGCAAGTTCTTCTGTCTGCGTATCCCACAAGGTTGTGCCGCCGTTGAGAAGATAAGGAGTCTCCGGTTTGCTGACGAAATTATATAAGACGAACAGCGTCACTGCAATAAGTGCCGAAACTGCCAAAACATATATTTTCGTCAGCGGTTTGTCATTGCCGGAGCTGTTATCATACATAGCCAGGTACATCATTTCAGCGGCAGTAATGATCATTGTTATGATCGAAAAAAGCCTGCGGCATAATACAAAGCTGAGGGTGCTCATTAAAAGAACAAAAAACAAAACGATGTACACAATTGTACGCATAGGCGCGGACCGTATTTTAATGACGAAAAATAGGGTCGGTAATACTGATAGTAAGTAGAATGTCACCAACATAGGCGAAAGCACAAGAAAGTCTTTCAGATATACCCCTAACAGCAGATTGTACACCACCAAGATGGCAAAGAAAATCAGTCCCGATTTTGACTGCAATGTACGCGTAAATAATTTGGTCATCTTTGCAAGCCCTCATAGATTTTTGCCAGATATTCCAGTACGTGCAATGCCTCTGCATTGACTTCATTTGCATTGCACAGCCTTTCAAATTCCTGACAGAGCCGCTCCATCTGATTCTTGAGTGCCTTCTGTACTCGCGGGTTGCCGGTCACTACTACATCCCGTTGCAACATGCGGTTAATGCAATAGTCCTGCTTGGTCATACCCGACAAGGCCACCAATGCATCAAGCTCAGCGTTTTCTTCCTGAGATATACGGACACCGATCGTCTTGCAACGCCAGCGTCCCTGTCCGTCACGAGCCTTAGCTGACATCTCTATCACCACCTTCCTGCAATGCATTCAGATCAGTAGCCATTTGCCGCTGAACAGTGGGAAACAGATGGGCGTACCGATAGGTGATATCGATAGACTCATGACCCATTCGCTCTGCAATCGCTACTGCACTGTATCCCATATGAATCAGCAAGGATACATGAGAGTGCCGCAGATCATGTACGCGGATACGCTGAATGCCCATCTCCTTACTGCCTTGCTCCATCTTGCGGTAGAGATAGCTCTTGGATAAGTGAAACAATCGGTCGTCGGGTTTCGGCTCATACAGTTTTTCAATGTAGTACTGTATCTCCTCCACCAGGAATGCCGGCATTTCCACGATTCGGTTGCTCTTTGGTGTCTTGGGTTCGGTAATCAAATCCTTACCTTTCAGATGCTGAAAGGTCTTTGTGATGGAAACGGTCTTCTTTGCAAAATCAAAATCGTCGATGGTCAAAGCCAGCGCCTCACCTTCCCGGAGACCGCACCAGTAGAGCATTTGAAAATAGTAGTAACCCACAAGATCATCCATCATATATTCCGAGAATTTCAGATACTCCTCACGGGTCCAGCATTTCATTTCAATTCCCTTTTCGCTACCCATATTTCCAACCGTTCTGGCAGGGTTTTCTGAAAGCTTGTGGTAACGGACCGCGTGGTTGAAGATCGCGCTCAACTGGTTATGGATCGTTTTCAGGTACGATTTGGAGTAGGGCTTGCCATCCTTGGGATCGCGGTAATTCAGCAGCTCGTTCTGCCAAAGCATAATGTCCTTGGTGGTGATCTCGCGCATACATCTTTTACCGAAGTAAGGGATAAGCTTGGTGTCAATAATGTTGTCCTTCATTGACAGGGTGCTCTCTTTAATCCGGGCTCCACGTTCTT
>JAZNRW010000064.1:0-13672 GCA_045590835.1 Faecousia sp. | reverse complement strand
CATCAGCTGAGCAACCCTTGCGCCGGCGTCTTCGGCGGTGGCAGATTCCTTCACTTCCGGCTGGGCGCCGGCAACCACCAGAACGAACTCGCCCTTGGCCGGCTGCTCCTGGTACAGGCGGATGGCTCCGCCCAGTGTGGTGCGGATCACCTCTTCGTGGAGCTTGGTCAGCTCCCGGCACAGGCTGATGGAGCGCTCCGCACCAAAGACTGCAGCCAGATCCTCCAGGGTGGACAGCAGCTTGTGGGGCGCTTCGTAGAAGATCATGGTACGCTGCTCGGTTTTTAAGGATTCCAAATGCTCTTTCCGGCTTTTCTTGGCGGTGGACAGGAATCCTTCAAAGCAGAACCGTCCGGTGGCCTGCCCGGAAATACTGAGCGCCGTAATGGCGGCGCAGGGGCCGGGGATGGCGATGACAGTGATCCCCGCCTCAGCGCATTGCTTTACCAGATCCTCGCCGGGATCGGAAATGGCGGGGCTGCCCGCATCGGACACCAGTGCGCAGGTCTCACCGGCCAGGATCCGATCCACAATCACAGTTCCTTTGAAAGCCTTGTTATGCTCATAGTAGCTGACAAGGCTTTTTTTGATGCCTAAGTGGTTCAGCAGCTTCAAGGAGACCCGGGTATCTTCGGCGGCAATGAAATCCGCCTGTTCCAGGGTCTGCCTGCACCGCTGGGAGATGTCCCCCAGATTACCGATGGGGGTGGGGACCAGATACAGAATTCCGGCCATAAAAATACCTCCTAAATGTGGTAAAGTCTGCGGTAGTAGTCCGTGGGTTCACCGTCTGGTGTGTGCAGACTTTCTTCTTCGATGATGAGTCCCGGCTTTGCCCCTTTGCGGCACTGCACCAGAATCAGGGCAATAGGGCCGTCAGCGCGGTGGCGCAGCAGGAGCAGCCGTTTTGGCTCCAGAGTGTGCCGCGTACCCAGGGCGCAGATTTCCGCCAGCCGCTCCGGCTTATGTACCAGAAAGAAATCCCCGCCGAATTTCAGCGCCCAGGCGGCAGAGTGAAACAGCTCTGCCAGAGAGCAGGTGTCCTCCCGCCTGGCGGTGGGATGTGATTGGCTCTGGGGGCCTGCTGCGTAGTAGGGGGGATTGGAAACGCAGCAGTGGAAGGAGCCGGGTGAAAAAACCGAGGGGATGGTGCGCAGGTCAGCGCATATACTATGAAAACGGGAAGAAATGCCGTTGACCTGGGCGTTGTGCAGCGCCGTTTGGTGAGCATCCGGGTCCAGCTCCACGCCGGTCACCCGGCAGCTGGGGTGGCTCGCGCACAGCATCAGACCGATGGTTCCGCAACCGGAACCCAGATCCAGCACAGCGGCATCCTTCGCAAGGCGGACAAAGCCGGCCAAGGCAATAGAGTCTGTACTTAAAGGGAATGCCCCCGGACACAGTTCCAGGGTGAATCCGTTTTGCAGCTGTTCCATAGCAACCTCCCTTAAAGTTATGAAAAAATCAGCCTGCGTACTGGGAGTACCCAGCCACGCAGGCTGATAGCAGAATCGGAGAATCAGCCTTCTACGATTGCTTCAGTGGGGCAATTGTCAGCACAGGTACCGCAGTCAACGCAGACATCAGCGTCGATAACGTACAGCTCGTCACCCTCAGAGATAGCTTCAACGGGGCAGCTATCAGCGCAGCTACCACACTTCACGCAAGCATCAGTGATCTTGTAAGCCATGATTTTCCCTCCTGTATGATGTGTTGTATGTATTCGCACAGGAATACATCTATATTCTAGCATGTATTTTTCAAATTGCAATCGTTTTTTATAAAAAGCATTGTATATTTTTTTACTGCTTTGGAGAGAATCTCCGGAGTCAGGAGGGAAACCATGCGATTAAGTGGAGATGGAAAAGAGGTACTGCTGGTTGCGGCAAACAAAGCGCGGGAAATGGGGCACAGCTATGTGGGAAGTGTCCATCTGCTGCTGGCCATGGCCAATATGCAGACCCTTCCCGGACACCTGTTGGCGGGATCAGGCCTTGACCGGACTGCTGCGGCGCAAATGGCATCGCTGCTATACGGCACAGGAACACCGGGTCTGCCGCTGCCACAGGGGTTTTCCGGAACGGCCAGACGCATTATAAAAGCTGCTGCCAAAGAGGCAAATCACCAGGGCAGCCGGCAGGTCACTGCGGTGCATATTCTGCTGTCACTGCTGCGGCAGCGCAGCAGCGGGGCTGGGGAGTTGCTGGCACTAAACGGTGTGGACCGGGAGGAAGTGTTCCACAGGTCGGTGGAATATCTGCTTTTTAGCAGCAGTGGGGCACTCAAGGAGAAAAAGGAGGGACATATCACGAAACTGTTAGAGCAATTCAGCGAGGATTTGATACAAAAGGCGGCAACTATGGATCCGGTGATCGGGCGGGATCGGGAGATCGACATGGTAGTCGGAATCTTGTGCCGTCAAAATAAGAACAATCCGGCGCTGGTGGGTGAGCCCGGAGTGGGAAAGACCGCCATTGCCGAGGGTCTGGCCCAAAGGATGGCGGCCGGCGCTGTTCCGCCCCAATTGAAGAATAAGCGTCTTTACAGCCTGAGCATGGCCAATCTGGTGGCGGGCACCAAGTACCGGGGCGAGTTTGAGGAACGGCTGCGGGATGTTCTGGCAGAGATCCGCAGGACCCGGGATGTGATCTTATTTGTGGATGAGATGCATACCATCGTGGGTGCCGGTGCGGCGGAGGGCGCCATCGACGCAGCAAATATTTTTAAGCCAGCCTTGGGCCGGGGAGAGCTGCAGATGCTGGGAGCAACCACCCGGGAGGAGTACCGGAAGTTCATCGAGAAGGACCCCGCGTTGGACCGGAGATTCCGTCCGGTAGTGGTGGAGGAGCCGGACCGGGAGGCAACGCTGGCGATCCTGCGGGGAGTCAAGTCCGGGTTGGAACGGCATCATCATATGCGGATCACAGAGGAGGCTATTCAGGAAGCCCTGAAACTGTCCCAGCGGTATTTGCCGGATCTGTACCTGCCGGATAAGGCCATAGACCTGTTGGACGAGGGCGCATCCCACGCCCGTATGGAGGAGCTGTATACAGGCAGAGGGGCGCAGCGGCAGGAGCTGGAGGCAGAGCTGCAGGAGGCAGTCCGGGAGAGCCGGTTTGAAAAGGCTGCCCAGCTGCGGGACAAAATGCAGCATCTGGCGGCCCGGAGCTCTGAGGGACGCCGGGGCAGAGCAGTGACCGGAAATGATATTGCGTGGGCGGTATCTGCCCGGACCGGGATTCCAGTAGGGCGTCTGACGGCCAATGAACGGGAGCGGCTGCTGCAGCTGGAGCAGATCCTGGAGCGGCAGGTCATGGGACAGGAAGCGGCGGTCCGTCAGGTGGCGGAGTGCATCCGCAGTGGCTTAAGCGGCATCCGGGAGGAGAACCGCCCGGTGGCAAGCCTGCTGCTGACAGGTCCTACCGGGGTGGGCAAAACGGAACTGTGCCGGGCGCTGGCCCGGGAACTGTACGGCTGCCGGGAAGCTATGATCCGGCTGGATATGACAGAATTTATGGAGAAGCACTCTGTGGCCCGCCTTATTGGCGCCCCTCCCGGTTATGTGGGATATGAGGAGGGCGGCAAGCTGACAGAGGCGGTTCGGCGCAGACCCTATTGCCTGGTGCTGCTGGATGAGCTGGAAAAGGCCCACCCGGATGTGTCCGGGATATTACTGCAAATTATGGAAGAGGGGGTTCTCACCGACTCCACAGGCCGCCGGGTCAGCTTCCGCAATGCCATCATTGTGATGACCTCCAATTTGGGAGGAGATCTGCGCAGCGATGGCTTGGGCTTTCAGCCGGCAGGCAGGGAAGGGCAGACCAAGGAGGCACTGCGGCAGCATTTTGCACCGGAATTTTTGGGCAGACTGGATGCGATCGTGGCGTTCTCTGCCTTGCAGCCTAAGACTATGGAGAGAATCGCAGACAAATACTTGCGTCAGCTGCAAAAAAGAGTGGCTGCTCAGGGCATCCAACTGGAGCTGCCGGAGGAATTGGCAGAACGACTTGGCTGTCAAAAAGGAAAGCAGGCGGGGGCTCGCCAGATTCGGCAACAAGTGCAAAAACAGGTGGAAGGGCCGCTATCCGTGTACCTGCTGCAATGCGCCAAAAAACCGACAAAAATCAAAATCGTACTGGAAGGGGATCGGGTGGCCTTTCAGGGGTAAAAGAGACGCTTGTTCTAATTTATTTTAGAACAAGCGTTCTAAAATTCGGTTTTTCCAGTATTTTCTCCAATTTTTTTGAAAATTTTTTCAAAAAAATATTGATTTTTGAAAATTAATCTATTATACTGTCAGTAAATGGAGCAAAATGGTAGTGAAGTGGAGTAAAATGGAGTGGAGGTGAGCGCAAATGATCGGAAAATACCCTGCCAAGCTGGACGATAAGAACCGTCTGTTTGTCCCTGCGAAGCTGCGGGCAGAGCTGGGCGATGACTTTTTTGTCACCCTGGGTGTCAATTGCGGTCACCGTTGCCTCACTGTTTACACCGCCCCGGATTGGCAAACCCTGAGCCAGAATTATAACACTTTGCCAATCTCTCAGCGCTCTGCCGCTACCAGCTTGATTTTTATGAATGCCACCGAGTGCAATCCGGACAAGCAGTTCCGGTTTGGATTGACCCAGTTCCTGCTGGAATACGCAGGAATCGGCAAGGATGTAATGATCGTTGGCCGGGCGGGGCAGGCAGAGATTTGGGACGCTGTCGAGTTCCAGCGCTTTGAAGCTGAGAATCTCACCCCCGAAAAACTGCTGGCTTCTCTGGAGGCGATCGGGCTATGAAAGAGTTTCATCATATTTCTGTGTTGCTGGAGGAGTGCCTGGAGGGTCTTTCCATCAACCCTGCAGGAATTTATCTTGACGGAACTCTGGGCGGCGCCGGTCATTCCAGCCAGATTGCAAAGCGTCTGACCACCGGTCGGCTGATCGGTATTGACCGGGACCCTGTAGCGCTGGAAGCTGCGGGAAAGCGGCTGGAGCCTTATAAGGACCGGGTCACATTGGTTCACTCCAACTTCTGCGAAATGGCGCAGGTGGTACGGGATTTGGGACTTGACGGCGTAGACGGCATCCTGTTGGATCTGGGCGTATCCTCTCCCCAGCTGGATGACGGCAGCAGAGGATTTTCTTACATGGCAGACGCTCCGCTGGATATGCGGATGAATAACGAAGACGCTCTCACTGCAGACACAGTGGTAAACACCTGGTCTCAGGATGAATTGAAGCGAATCCTTTTCGATTACGGCGAGGAACGCTACGCGCCCCGGATCGCAGCGGCAATCTGCCGCAGACGGGAGCAGGCGCCGATCCGTACCACGATGGAGCTGGTGGATATTATCCGTTCGGCTATGCCACCCCAGGCGCTCAGAGAAAAGCAGCATCCGGCTAAGCGGAGCTTTCAGGCGATCCGGATCGCTGTCAATGACGAATTGGGGTCTGTAGAAAAGGCCATGAAAGACGCCATCCCCCTGCTGAATAAGGGCGGGCGACTGGCAGTGATCACCTTCCATTCGTTGGAAGACCGAATTGTAAAAAATGCTATGACGGAAGCAGCAAAAGGCTGCACTTGTCCTTCCCACTTTCCGGTGTGTGTTTGCGGCAAGACACCCCGGGTAAAGCTCATCAATCGGAAGCCTATCGTAGCATCCGCAGAAGAGCTGAACGTCAACGCACGGTCCCGCAGCGCCAAGCTGCGGGTGTGCGAAAAGCTGTAACAGAAAGGAGCGGGAGCTATGGCACAGCGCGTAGATGTACAGTATATAAAGTTCTATACAAACGGCAGCGCAGCAAAGAGGGTAGTCCCCGCAGTTTCTGTGAGCACCGGTCGTCTGCCTGAGATCAAACGGCAGAAACGCCGGGTGCTATATTTGGATCCGGTTGCCATGCTGGGCATTGCTGTGGCTGCAGTGATGCTGGTGACCATGGCGGTGGGTATGCTGCGTTTGCAGCAGGTTCAGCGCCAGACGGCAAATATGGAGCAGTATGTAGAACTTCTCAGCCAGGAGAAGGCTTCTCTGCAGCAGGCATATGCAGAAGCCTGCGATATGGAGACTGTGGAAAAGACGGCGTTAGCGCTGGGTATGATCCCGGCAGAAGATGCCAAGCAGGTGTCTGTCCTGCTGTCTGCTCCCCAGACGGATATGGAGGAGCCTGTGAGCATGTGGAACAGAATCGGAATATTTTTATCCGGTTTGTTTGCATAATGTTGATTCCTCCCGATAGACTTTAATAGCAGCTGCAGTGGGCGGCGAGGGATTCCCTTGCTGCCCATTTACAGGTTATTGGGGAAGGTCGGGATCAAATGGCAAAGCATCAGCCAAGACGGCATTACGAACGAGTCCGGGCAGACACCGGTCAGCACAGGAGAATCCTGCTGACATCATTGCTGTTGGGAGTTTTGGCATTTCTGCCAATTGGGTTACAGCTGTACAACCTGATGGTAACAAATTACCCTTACTATTCCCGGCTTGCCCTGGACAATCAGACCCGCATTACCAATGTTACCGCCGACCGGGGCGTGATCTATGACCGGAATATGAATATTCTGGCCTGCTCTGAAGGCGTGGAAACGGTATACTTAAACCCCAGAGAACTGCGCCAGTCCAAGGCAGATATTGCCGATATTGCCCGGCAGCTGCACCAGATCCTGGGTGTGGACGAGGGTAAGATCATAGACATGGCAGAAAACCTCCGTCTGCGTTACCAGCAGGTAGCGGCGGGGATCGACCAGGAAACAGCCGGCAAGATCCGGGCCTACATCAACGAAAATAATATTAAGGGCATCCATTTGGAGCCAAATTCCAAGCGGGTCTACCCCTATGGCAGCATGGCTGCGCAGGTGATTGGGTTTACCAACGCCTCCAACACCGGCTCTGAGGGCATCGAAGCAGCCTATAATAGCTTCTTGGAGGGGGCAGGGGGGAAGGTCATTACTACCAAAGGCAATAATGAAATGGATATGCCCTTCTCCTACGAGGCCTACCTTGCCTCCCAGCCGGGAAGCGATGTGATCCTGACTTTGGATATGACTGTCCAGGCATGTTTGGAAAAGCAAATGCAGCAGGCCATCGAGCGTTATGCGGTGCAAAACGGCGCTTTTGGGATGGTAATGGAGGTCAAGACCGGCAAAATCCTGGCAATGGCAACCCTTGGCAGCTACGATCCCAATAACTACCAGCAGATACAGGATCCGGATTTGGCGGCAGAGGTAGAGCAGCTGCGTCTTGCGTACTTAGCCGAGCCGGAGGGGTCTGCAGCTTATAAAGAACGCAAAGAAATTTATCAACAGGCCCTGCAGGCTGCCCGGCTGAAGCAGTGGCGGAACCGATGTATTTCCGACGGCTATGAGCCTGGGTCTACCTTTAAGGTGATGACCATGGCAGCGGCGCTGGATTGCGGCGCCATTGACCTGCAAACAAGCTTTCACTGCAGCGGCGCAGAGCAAATCCCCGGCCGCGCCCAGCGGCTGCACTGCTGGCGCTCCACCGGCCACGGCAGTCAGCAAACACCCCAGGCGCTGCAGAACTCCTGCAACCTGGCCTTTGCCCATATTGCCTTGAAGCTGGGTGGAGAACGGTTTTACGAGTATGTGGAGAAATTTGGGATTTTAGAAAAAACCGGCATCGACCTGGCCGGGGAAAGCAAAGGCGTGTTTTTCTCCAAGGAATTGGTGACGGATACGGACAAATGGGGGACGGCCTCCTTAACCTCCGGCTCCTTCGGACAGACCTTTAAGCTGACCCCCTTGCAGTTGGTGCGGGGGATCGCGGCGGTGGTCAACGGGGGATACCTGATGGAGCCGTATATCGTCTCCCAGGTGGTGGATGCGGATGGGAACACAGTTTTGCAGCAGGAACCCACGGTGCTGCGACAGGTGATCTCCCAGGAAACCTCCAAAACCATGTGTTCTCTTATGGAGTCGGTGGTGGTGGAAGGAACTGCCAAAAATGCCAAAGTTGCGGGGTTTTCCATCGGCGGAAAGACTGGAACCAGCGAGAAAATTGACGTTTTTGATGACAATGGCCAGAGAGTCCAGGATAAAATCGTATCATTTGTGGGGGTTGCGCCCATGGACGATCCGGAGTATATTGTATTAGTAGCGTTGGATACGCCCTCCCGCTCCACAGGGATGTATATTTCCGGCGGTGTGATGGCGGCGCCCACGGTGGGAGCGGTGATGGCGGACATCCTGCCCTATCTGGAGGTTAAGAGGAACTACACCGAGGAAGATGCTGCCGGCAGGGAAGTGCTTCTGCCGGATCTTACCGGCATGACGGCAAAGGAAGCAGAAAAAGAACTGAAGAAATTGGGTATTACCGCCCAGCTTGTGGGGACAGAGGAAACAGTAACAGGGCAGCTTCCGGCAGCGGGAGAGACTGTGCCCGGTGACAGCCAGATCCTTGTATATCTGGGGGAGGAACCGGAAGAGAGGATGGTTACGGTGCCGGACTTTACCGGCATGACCAGAGTGCAGGCTTACCACGCGGCGGGCAGCCTTGGGCTGTATATCCTCCCCACAGGAAACGATGATATCCATGCGGTAGTCACCGCCCAATCTGAACCGAAAGAAACGCAAATTCCCGTGGGCAGTACTGTCCGTCTGGAATTTACCGATATCAAATCTGCCGATTAAGGCGCACAAAGGAGAACCGATATGAAATTAGAACAGTTGCTGGCAGGCATAGAGATAAAAAAGATCAACGTGTCTTTGGACATGGATATTCCGGAAGTGGTATACGACTCCCGCAAAGTGACCCCCGGCAGCCTGTTTGTGGCTATCACGGGATTTGCCACTGACGGCAATCGGTTTATCCCCATGGCCCTGGAGAAGGGCGCAGCCGCGGTGATCACCACCAAGGAGCTGGAGGCTTCCGTTCCCTATGTGCAGGTAGCCTCCGACCGGCTGGCGCTGGCCCAGATCGGCGCCAATTTCTTCGGCCATCCGGGAAAAGCCATGCAGCTGATCGGCATAACCGGCACCAACGGCAAAACCTCCTCCACCTTGCTGCTCAAGCATGTGTTGGAGCAGGTGTTGGGCGCAAAAGTTGGCCTTATGGGCACCATGGAGAATATGATCGGTGATGTGCGGATCCCTACCGAGCGCACCACCCCGGAGAGCTTTGAATTACAGGCGCTGCTGGCCCAAATGCGGGACGCTGGCTGCACCTATGCCATTATGGAGGTGTCCTCCCACGCCATCGCGCTGGACCGGGTGGCGGGCCTGCGCTATACGGTGGGCGCGTTTACCAATTTGACGGAAGATCATCTGGATTTCCACAAGACTATGGAAGACTACTGCGACACCAAGGCAGAGCTGTTCCGCCGCTGCGACAAGGCGGTACTGAACCGGGATGATCCCTGGTTTGACAGAATGATGCAAAACGCCAATTGCCAGATACTGTCAGCATCCGTAAAAGGACAGGCGGATTTGATGGCAGAGGATCTGGAGCTGCTCTCTGACGGCATCCGCTTTACGGCCATATACGGTCAGCAGCGAGTGCCAGTGCAGCTGCCTATTCCCGGCAAGTTCACAGTGTACAATGCGCTGACAGTGTTGGGTTGCGCCCTGCAGCTGGGCATCAGCCTGCAGGATGCTGCGGCAGCCCTGCGTAATGCCAGCGGTGTTAAGGGTAGAGTGGAGGTAGTTCCCACCCCCGGCAAGGACTATACCATTCTCATCGACTATGCTCACACCCCCGACGGTTTGGAGAATGTACTTTCTTCTGTAAAGGGTTTCTGCAAGGGCAGGGTGATTGCGGTCTTCGGCTGCGGCGGCGACCGGGATCCTGTAAAGCGTCCTATTATGGGCCGCATCGGCGTGGAGCTGGCGGATCATGCCATCATTACCTCCGATAATCCCCGCAGTGAAGATCCCATGAAAATCATCGAAGACATCCTCAAAGGGGTGGATTCAGCCAAAAATAACTACGAAGTTTTGGAAAATCGTCCAAAAGCGATTGAACATGCTATGGACATTGCGGAAAAGAATGATATAATTATACTGGCTGGTAAGGGCCATGAGACATATCAGGAGATCTGCGGCGTGAAGCACCATCTGGATGAACGGGAAGTGGTGGCCGCATATCTGAAGAAGTGAGGTAAACACCTATGGGAAGAATCACCCTGGAGCAGGCAGCACAATGGTGCGGCGGCAGGATCGACCCCAAATATAAAGATGTGACCTTTCTGGGCGCCAACAATGACACCCGGAAGATAGAGCAAGGCCAGCTGTTTGTTGCCCTACAGGGCCAGCGGGACGGGCATGAATTTATTCCCACCGCGCTGGAAAATGGTGCAGCCGCTGTGCTGTGTACCCATTGCGACGGGGACTACCCGGCAATTGTGGTAGAGGATACCCGTCTGGCACTGGGCGATATTGCCCGTGGCGAACGGGAGCGTATCGGCATGAAGGTGGTGGGCATCACCGGCTCTGTTGGCAAAAGCACCACTAAGGAGATGGTGGCTGCTGTGCTGGAGACCGCCTACCGGGTAGGCAAGACCCCGGTCAATCACAACAACGACATCGGTATGCCTATGGCCATCCTCTCCATGGCAGAGGATACAGAGGTTGCGGTGCTGGAAATGGGCATGAACCATCTGCGGGAGATCGCCTACCTTGCCTCCATTGGCAAGCCTGATGTGGCGGTCATCATCAATATCGGCACCATGCATATTGAGCATCTTGGCTCTATGGAGGGAATCCTGCAGGCCAAGCTGGAAATTCTGGAAGGCATGGGCTCCGGCGGCAGAATCGTCCTGAACGGAGATGACTCACTGCTGTGGAATCAGCACAAAACTTTGGATAAGAAAATGACCTACTTTGGCGTCCGCAACCCCATGAGTGATGTGCAGGCAACGGATGTTCGGCAGGAAAACGGCAATTTGTCCTTCACCGTTAAGGCAGGCCGATTGGATTTCCCTGTGAAACTGTTGCTGGAAGGGGAGCATTATGTCCATGATGCTCTGGCTGCCATTGCTGTGGGTCTGGAGCTGGGAATCCGTCCTGCGCAAATTCAGGAGAGTTTGATCCGGTTCCGGAATATGGAAGGCCGTCAGGAGATTTTTGAAGTCAACGGCTTTACTGTGATAAAAGATTGCTACAATGCAGGCCCGGAATCCATGGCCGCTGCGCTGACCGTACTGGGCAACCGTCCCGGCCGCCATGTGGCGGTGCTGGGAGATATGCTGGAGCTTGGTGTCTGCACCGGTGCGGAGCATTATAAGGTTGGCAGGATCGCAGCGGAAAAAGCAGATATTCTGCTGGCATACGGCCCCCACAGTACCCGCATGCTCCACGGTGCCATTACCGGCGGTATGACCAATGTGAAAGCAAGAGCGTTTACCGATCGGGAGCAATTGGTGCAGGTGCTGCGCCAGATGGCAAAACCCGGAGACGTACTGCTGTTTAAGGGCAGCCGGGGTATGCAGATGGAACTGACGCTGGAAATGTTCCTGCAGGAAGAGAAATAAGTACGGAGGAGAATCCATGATTCGTGTATTACTGACAGGGGTGGTCTCGGCAGTTTTGACCGGTGCCATCGGCTATTTTCTGATTCCTATGCTGCGGGCATTGAAGGCGGGACAATCCATTCTGCAGATCGGCCCCAGCTGGCATAACAGCAAGGCCGGCACCCCTATGATGGGCGGACTTATGTTCATTTTGGCCACGGTGATCTGCCTGTTGATCGGCATTCCTTCCATGGAGGAGAAGACGGTATTTTATGTATTGGTGCTGGGCCTGTGCTTTGGCTTTGTGGGATTTTTGGATGATTTTTTTAAGCTGAAATTCAAGCGCAATCTGGGTCTGACATCTCTGCAGAAGGCGCTTTTGCAGATGGCGGTTTCTGCCCTGTATCTGTACCTGCTGTACAAGGAAGGCAGCCTGACCAGCGATCTATACCTGCCGTTTTTGAATAAGACTGTCTACATACATCCCATGGCATATATATTCTTTGCCATGTTTGTGATGGTGGGCTGTGTCAATGCGGTGAATTTGACGGACGGCGTGGATGGCCTGTCCAGCTCTGTTACAGTTCCTGTGATGGTATTCTTTGCTGCGGCTGCCATCGCTAAGGGAAAGTTGGATCTGGCGCTGCTGCCTGCCTGCCTGATTGGTGGACTGGCTGCATACCTGTTCTACAATTGGCATCCTGCCAAGGTTTTCATGGGAGATACCGGATCTCTGTTTTTAGGCGGCATCGTCTGTGGTTTGGCATTTGCGCTGGATATCCCGCTGGTGCTGATTATGGTTGGCTGTGTGTATGTGGTAGAGACCCTGTCTGTGATCCTGCAGGTGGGCTATTTCAAGCTGACCCACGGCAAGCGGCTGTTCAAAATGTCTCCTATCCACCACCATTTTGAGATGTGTGGCTGGAAGGAAGAAAAGATCGTGCTTGTTTTCACCGCAGTTTCCGTGGTGATGTGTATCATTGCCTGGTTCTCTGTTGCAGGTTACCTGGCATAAATCCCGAAAGGAGCTTCCATGGCATTGCAGAAACCTCTGTATGCCAAAGAGAACCGCCGTCTGACGATTCAGACGGGTGAACGCGTGGATACTGTTTTTCTTATGCTGCTGCTTCTGGTGCTGGGAGTGGGACTTGCTATGCTGTATTCGGCAAGCTACGCCCAAAGCCGTTACGACAGCGGCTACGGCAGCGCCACCATTTACCTGCGCAAGCAGGCCTTGTGCGCACTGCTGGGACTGCTTGCTATGTGGTGTATCAGCCGGATTCCGGCCAATTTTTGGTACCGGTGGGCATGGCTTTTATACGGCATCAGCATCGTGCTGCTGCTTCTGGTGCTGGTGATGGGAGAGTCGGTCAACGGCGCCCGCCGTTGGGTCTCCATCGGCGGCATCCAGTTTCAACCCTCGGAGATCGCCAAATTTACTTTGATTCTCCTGTTTGCACGGCTGACCAAGGGTTTTGGCAAGGAGGCCCGCGCTTTCCGGAAAGGCGTCCTGGGTTTCGGCGGGGCGCTGCTGGGAATTCTTGTGCCACTGGCGCTGGAAAAGCACCTGTCTGCCATTATGCTCATGGGCATGGTGGCGGTGGTGATGATGTTCGTTGCCGGTACGCATCCTAAGTGGCTTTTAGCCGGCTTTGCGGCAGCGGTGGTGTTTGTGGTGGTGTATGTGAGCCTGATGGGTTACGCCGGAGACCGGATCACCGCATGGCTCCATCCGGAGCAGGACCCCTCCGATACGGGGTACCAAATATTGCAGTCACTGTATGCCATCGGCTCCGGTGGTTTTTTGGGACTGGGATTCGGAAAGAGCAGACAGAAGTACCTGTATCTGCCTTTTCAGTATAACGATTACATCTTTGCCATTGTCTGCGAAGAACTGGGCCTTTTGGGCGCTTTGCTGATCATTGGCTTGTTTGCGGCCC
This sequence comes from Faecousia sp., assembly GCA_045590835.1. Taxonomy (GTDB): domain Bacteria; phylum Bacillota; class Clostridia; order Oscillospirales; family Oscillospiraceae; genus Faecousia. The sequence goes on along the minus strand of JAZNRW010000064.1, from coordinate 282 downwards.
TGATTCTGCGGGGCTACTGGATCGCGCTTCACGCCAGAGATCGGTTTTCCACAGTTCTGGTGGCGGGGCTTGTAACATTGATTGCCGTCCAGACCATCCTGAATTTGGGGGTGGTGACGAATCTTTTGCCACCCACGGGCATTGCGCGGCCGTTCTTCTCCTAGGGGGGTACGGCGCTGATGGTGAAACTGGGGGAGATGGGGATCGTTTTAAGCATTTCCCGGCAGCGAAACCGGGCGGCACAACAGGAGGATATCCTATGAATGTGATTTTTACCTGCGG
>JAZNRW010000063.1:0-11612 GCA_045590835.1 Faecousia sp. | reverse complement strand
TGCAGCGCATTCTTTCCGGTAATCAGGTCAAAGGCTTCCTTGTATTCGCCCTTGGCAATCTTCTGCACATAGGCCTGGATAGGTACATGGTGGGGGCAAGCGCTCTTACAAGGAGCGGACAGGTCGGGTTCCTTGATCCGGGCGTAACCGGCGTACAGAGTAACTTCATTTGCAGTCTTGACCTTGTCCACCAAAATGCTGCGAAAATCGTCAACACTCTTATAGCCGTGGGATTGCATGTAGTCGTATGTACCCTGAATCATAGGATAGCAGATATCATATCCGGAGATCAGGGTTTCTGCGCAGACACCGATCAGGTTGCCGCCGCACATGATCATTTCCACTGCATCCCGCCAGTTGGTGATACCGCCGGCAGCCATGATGGGAGGCTCCTTGCCGCAAACTTTACGGATTTCGTAGGTATCACGCTGGGCCAGAGGCTTCAGCCAGGAGGAGCAATAGCAGCTCATACTGACCTCGTCCTGCAGGTGATAGAAGGCCTGGTCGGGGTCATCCAAATTAATGGGAGGCAGACCCATACGATTGCCGGTGCCGCCAACAGCATCTGCACCCGCTTCGTACAAAGACTTGGCAACCTGGGCGATCTTGCCGCCCTCGGGAGTCAGCTTGACAAACAGCGGAATGTTAATAGCCCGCTTCACAGCACGAACAATTTCCGCTGCCACATTGGCATTCTGACCCATACTGGCACCGGTCTGCTTGGAGGCCGTCTGGGCACCGCCGGAGGTCAGCTCTAGGTTGTAGGACATATTGGGGCAGCACATATTCAGTTCAATAATGTCTGCGCCCACTTCTTCAAACTTCTTTGCCATGTTGACCCAGCCGGCAGGGCCGTCGTCACCGGCGTAGGTGATGTTGGCCATCAGCTTCAGGTCGGTCAGTACCTTTTTAGCATCCTCCACCAGCTTCAGACCTTCTGCGAAGGTCAGCCGCTTTTCGGTGGTAAATGCCAGCGCATTCCGATCCTCAAAAATGCCGTAACGGGGCTTGCGGTTGATATAAGGGGCCGGATCAATGCTCAGTTTAATGCTGGCGGCTGCCCAACCGGTCTCTTCGATCCGCTTCAACTGCTCCACCGTCTTGGTGGTAGGGCCGGAGGCCACATAGAAGGGGTTCTTAAAGGTAACGCCGCCTACGGTGACCGGAATCTGGATATCCTTGGGAATCTGTTTCATAACTCAGACCTCCAGTTTATCGTTTTTTACATGAATGCCTTCCTTGGCAGATTTGTAGATAAGATTGATAACCTTCAGTGTTTCCAGGCCATCCTTGCCCCGGAGGCCCACCTGGGCATCCTTACCGGCAATGGCACACTCTACAAAGTGGTTGATTTCGCCGCAGTAGCCGAGGTTATACTTCTCGTCAACAGCAGGGGTGGACCAACCAGTGGTGATCTCCGCCTTTTCTACGGTGTAGTCCAAGCCAGGGATGGAGAATACCTTTACAGGGCCAGAGAAGGAAAGGTCCACATGGATGCAGCCTTCCTCACAGTAGATATCCAGCACGTCTTCCATGCCGCCAACGGTAACGTAGTTGGCTTCCAGAGTGGCATAAGTGCCGTCAGCAAACCGCAGAAATGCACCTGCCCAATCCTCGCCCTCCATCTTCTGGTGAACCATGTTGTTTTCACCGCCACCAGAGGTCATTGCGGTCAGCTCGCTCCATTTATTGTCCTTCATAGCCAGCATAAAACTGACAGGGTGGACACCCAGGTGGACCATACAGCCACCGCCGCAGAACTTGATGGATTGTGCGAAGGGGCTGTGAGAACCGCAGTGAGACTCTCTTGCACGGATGTACAGGGGCTTACCCACCTTACCGGAGTTCAGAATCTCCAAAGCTTTACGGAAAGCAGGTGCAAACAGCCAGTCCTCAGCATAGTAAATGTGCTTACCCAGACGGTCAGCAGTGTCAACCATATCCTGGGCATCTTCCACTGTGGTAGCCAAAGGCTTTTCGCAGATGATATCGTGGCCGGCATTCATTGCCTTGATAGCCACATCGTGGTGCAGGAAGTTGGGCATGCAGATGTCCACCAGGTCGCACTCACACTCGGCAATGGCGGTATTATAGTCATCGTATGCGGTGTAGCCGGTGAAACCGTACCGCTTTGCCAGGGATTCAATGCGGCTCAGATCCTTATCACAGATACCCACGATCTGAACCTTGTCCATGATACGGCTGTAGCCGTCAGAATGCAGGTCCGCTGAGAATGCGGCACCAATCAAAAGAATGCGAAATTTTTCCATTGTGCACTACCTCTCCATCAAAAATAGCTGTAATTGAATTTTTCTTTCTTTTCCATATATGCAAATGCCTTATTCAGCTCTTCCACAGCAAGCTCTGCGCTGCGGGCAAAGAGTTTTTCGCCTTTTTCTGCGGTGGCCTTGGTAGGCTCACCCCAGACGCCGGTAGGAGATGCCCGGAAAATGCTGCCGTAGCTCAGATATGGCCTGGAAACATCGGGAACAAAGTCCACCGCCAGGTCCATATGTACCGTCTCAGGTGCAATCGCCAGAATCTTGGAAGTCTCGATCTCGCCAGCATGCAGCTCTGTATTGGTTTCTACCAGACCTTCCTTATACAGCGGTGTGAAGAAGGCGCAGGAATCGATCAAGGCTACCATCAGGTCGGGATTAAATTGGGCATTCAGTTCCCGAACCAAAGGATTCATAACGAAAATTCCGCCATGGCACTGTAAGATACCAACCTTCTTAAAACCTTGCTGTTTCAGGCTCAGTACGATATCCCACAGCATGTGATAAAAAGTATCCGGCTGCATCCAGACAGAACCCTTCTTGCCCATCTGCTCCTTGCAGGTGGAAATAGGCAGTGCCGGCACCAAAAAAGCGCCCATTTTCTCTGCCACCCGCTGACCCAGCTCTGCAGCGATGGCCCAGTCGGTCATTACCGGCAGATGGGGGCCGTGCTGCTCCAGCGAACCTACCGGGACAATGGCCACCTCGGGATCCAGGGCCATGATTTCATCCGCTGTCTTGCGATACATAAATAACGCCTCCTTCTTGAATCAGTGTATATTTCTATTAAAGAACCTTTGCAGCGCTGGCATCATCCAGATACAGGGCGCCGTTTTCGTGGAAACGGAGAATGCTTGCAGGGCAGGCAGTTTCCACAGGACCGTTCAGTGCACGTTCAACAGCATTGGCCTTTCTGGGACCAGGAACGCAGCAGATAGCATTGGGAACGGACATGATGTAAGACATAGTCAGGCTCATAGCCTGCTTGGGAACGTCGTTTAAGGTAGCGAAGCAGCCGTCATTGACCTGCTGCTGACGGCATACATCATCCAGCTCCACGATCTTGACTACCTTGGGGTCGTTAAAATCGGCAACAGCGGGATCATTAAAGGCCAGGTGGCCGTTTTCGCCGATACCCAGCAGGATCACATCAACGGGGTACTTTTTCAGCAGCTCAGCATATTCCTTGCACTTTGCTTCTGCCTTATCCGCATCACACAGCAGGTAGTGAACCTCCATAAAATTGACCCTATCCCAAATGGCTCTGTCCAGGAAATTACCAAAGCCGGCAGGCTCACTGGCATCGATACCAACATACTCATCCTGATGGAAAGCACGAACCTTGCTCCAGTCCACATTTTCCTTCAGCATATTTTCCAGCAGCTCATTCTGAGAGGGTGCGGCGGCAAAGATCACATTGGCGCAGCCTCTGGCAACGATGGCCGCATTGATCCGGGCGCAGGCATCCTTGGCAGCAGCGGCACCCAAGCCTTCTCTGCTGTGATAGACGGAAACATTTAGCTTTTCGACCTGAAAATTCTTGTTTAGCATAAGTAACACTCCGTTTCCTAATTTATGAACTAACTGTTATTTCTTAATTTTCCAGACAGTGGGATTCCAGCTGCACGGGCTCATTTTCATTGTATCTCAAAAGCTATTCTATTTCTTGTGAAATTTTGTCATTAATATGTCAATTTTTAACCATTTTTCACCCAACATAATATTTTATTGCAAAATTAGCCATTTCTTTTTCCTCTCCTTATTGAAAAACGGTGCAAAATCTGATACTCTAAGCATGCATTAAGATATTGCGATTACCAAGTGAGGGTGTATTTATTATGGACTTTTTACATTCTTTCACCGGAGCCTTTCAGGCCTGTTTAAAAAGCAAGCGATTCTCCGTTGCCCATCTTTTTGAGATGAGTAAGAATATGGATATCGATACACAAGCCTGTTACAAAGTCTTCTTCTCCCTTTCCGGGCAAAAGCTATTCTATATTGACGGAGAACCCTATTCCTGTCTGCCCGGGGATATCTTTTTGATTTCTCCCCAGCAGTGGCATTATTTTTCTGACTACGGCGATGCGGATGGTCATGAACGAATCATTTTCTTCATCTACCCCACATTCCTAAAAGAATGCTGTACACAGGATACCGATCTTGGTCACTGCTTTTCTCAGACACGGCTCCGAAAGGCTTATAAACTATCTATTTCTGCATCAGAACAAGAGCATCTGCTAAGCTATATCAGCAAGCTTAACAGCAGGGATGATTTTGGCCAGGATATTCTGGACAAAAGCATTTTCCTGGAGACATTGGTTTATCTAAATCGGCTGTATATAAAGCATTCCGATCAGTACCAGGAAGCAGATGCTATGTTTGCTCATAACTCCCCTCAAATCAACGAGGTGCTCTCTTACATCAATCAGCATCTGTGCGAGAATCTCAGCACCAGTATGCTGGCTGACCGGTTTTTCCTGAGTCCATCCTATCTTTGCAAGCTGTTTCGCACCGCTACCGGCACTACCCTGCATAAGTATGTGGTAGCCAAGCGCGTGACACTTGCCAAAAAATTGTTGGCTGAGGGCATGTCCGTTTCCGCTACCTGCGGCACTTGCGGATTTAACGATTACAGCAACTTCATTAAAATTTTTACAAAGTCTGTCGGTATATCTCCCAAGAAATATGCCACACTGCAAAAGGAATCCTAGCCACCGGACAGAAATTTTCTGTCCGTTGGTTTTCTTTATAAAAAATGTTGACAGCCCTGCAAACCGCAGGGCTGTCAACATTTTTTAGATCACAACTTCAAAGAACTCTTCCGGCTTCAGATTCACTACAGTGCAGTCGTTGGCATAGGTGCACTCCGGCAGGATGATTATGGCAGCCAGTTGGTCTGCATTGGCTGGCAGAGGTGCCAGATGCCAAATGGCAGCATTCATCTTCACAGCAGTATTCTTCGCACCAGGAAAGCCTTTGCCAGTTCCGGCACCGGCTTGCCACCGGAGACAGGAGCCATACGAAGGATCATATCGTCATTGACAGGTATGATGACCTCCCAGGTAGTGGTATGGTATTCCTGCTGAGTGATAACCATCTTCTCGGTTTTTTTACCAGGATAGGAGAGATACCCAGGCGGTGGTTGCTGTCGATGGTCAGCCAATCCGGAAAAAACTGATGAAGCTCGCCACAGAAGGCATTTTTTATACTTATATCCACTGGGTTTTGCCAACAGGCTTAGGGATTAGGCGAAACGGACAACTTTTTATATATGCCTATATTGGACTGTTAATTGTATCTAGGGGAATGTTTTTTATTCTACTAATGGGAATAGTTAAAGTTCTACTATGATAATTTGCACAGCCAACGTCTAATGGATAAAAGGGGACTGTTGCAAAATAGGCTTTTCTCAAAAACAACCTAATATTTTAGCGGTAGAAACCACGATGAATTCGTGATTTCTACCGCTATTTCTAATTTTTAGAAATGGGGATGTTTACAAAATCGCATTTTACAACGCAACCCTTTGGTGCTTTTTACAGATCCTCGCCGAAAACCTCGATCTGGGTCAGTGCAGGGAACGGTGATTCGTCGTCTGCCTTTATCAGCTTGTCGAAGGTAAGCCACTGCACGGTTCTGGGGGCAATGGCAAAGTACTGACAGCAGTCTGTTTTTTGGAATTGCAACACCTCGGTGCTCCCGTCGGAGAAGGTGATTGTACCCTCGGTCCAGTAAGAATCGTGGGGGAAGTCCGCCCGGAGGCAGATGCCTAGCCGGTCGATCTTAACAGATCTTCCAAAGTCCAGTTTCATACAGGCATTGGGATCCCGGTTGATTCCCCAAGAGGTATATGGCCAGTTGCCGTGGCCGTGGTTACCGTAGACACCGTCGATGGAATTCTTGGCCTCAAACACAGACTCACCGCGCGTTTCCACGTTGGCATCTGCGTGGGGGTAGCAACCCTCAACCCGGTGCTGATCGGCTACATTGACTGCCAGGTTCCGATAGATATGGGTCTGCCAGTCCTCTGCCACTTGGGCAAATAGAAAGTGATGTCCACCGGAAAATGCCTTGGGAGAGTACACACGCTTCTTTTCCCCAAAGGGAATGGGATAGGTCATATCCTTGGTCAGATAGCACATAGCGCGACCTAATGCATCGTCTACCTGCCAGAAAAGGTGAATAGGATGCTCCGAAGCGGTTAAAACGATCTGATCCCCTTCGGCATAGGTGCCTATATAACGGAGCTCTACACGGTTTTCCCCGGTGCTTTCCGCAAGGACCTCACCGGCGGCATTTTGAATCCTTAAACTCAGCGTTATCATAGTCGTTTCCTTAGGGCTGCTTGCCGATATAAGCAAGGATGCCGCCATCCACATACAGGACGTGACCGTTTACGAAGTTGGAAGCATCGGAAGCCAGGAACACAGCAGGTCCTTGCAGATCCTCCGTAGTGCCCCAGCGGCCGGCAGGGGTCTTGCTGACGATGAACTGGTCAAAGGGATGACGGCTGCCATCGGGCTGACGCTCACGCAGAGGTGCAGTCTGGGGAGTAGCAATGTAGCCGGGGCCAATGCCGTTACACTGGATGTTGGCTTCACCGTACTCGGAGCAGATGTTCCGGGTCAGCATCTTCAAACCGCCCTTGGCTGCGGCATAGGCAGAGACGGTTTCACGGCCCAGCTCGCTCATCATAGAGCAGATGTTGATGATCTTACCGTGACCCTTCTTGATCATAGAGGGAATCACAGCCTTTGCTACGATAAAGGGTGCGTTCAGGTCAACATCGATTACCTGGCGGAACTCTGCGGCGGTCATTTCGCACATAGGAATGCGCTTAATGATACCGGCATTGTTTACCAGAATGTCGATCACGCCAACTTCCTGCTCGATCTGTGCCACCATCGCATTGACAGCGTCCTCGTCACAGACGTTGCACACATAGCCCTTAGCGTCGATACCCAGCTCCTTATAGGCAGCGATGCCCTTTTCCACCAGCTCAGGCTTAATATCGTTGAAAACGATCTTAGCGCCAGCCTCTGCAAAAGCAGTTGCGATTGCAAAACCAATACCGTAAGATGCGCCGGTTACCAGGGCTACCTTACCTTCCAGAGAAAAATCACTCATTTTCATTTTTAATACGCTCCTTTTATCGTAAATTTGTTGTAGGGATATTATCCATATCATCAAAGGCCTGGTTCTCGCCGCCCATAGCCCAAATGAAGGTATAGTTACTGGTGCCGGCTCCGGCGTGGATGGACCAGGAGGGGCTGATCACAGCCTGCTCGTTCTGCATAACGATGTGGCGGGTCTCGTTGCCCTCACCCATCATATGGAACACCACATTGTTTTCCGGTACTTCAAAGTACATATACACTTCCATACGCCGTTCGTGGGTATGGGCGGGCATCGTGTTCCATACACTGCCGGGTTCCAGAACAGTCATACCCATACTCAGCTGGCAGGTGGGCAGAACATCGGGGTGGATGAACTGATTGATGACCCGCTTGTTGCTGGTTTCCAGTGCGCCGAGAGGCCGCTTTGCAGCATCGGCGATCTTAATAAGTCTGGTTTCATAAGCGCGATGGGCAGGTGCGCTGACCATATAGAACTTTGCAGGGTTCTTGGCATCGTTGGAGGCGAACAGCACTTCCTTGGTGCCCTGGGTGATGTACAGGCAGTCCTTATAGCCCAGCTCGTACTTGACACCGTCAGCGGTAATAGAACCGGCGCCGCCAATGTTGAAGATACCGACCTCGCGGCGTTCCAGGAAATAATGGGTGCCAAAGTTTGCCCAAATGTCGATGCCCTTGTCAATGCTGACCACTTCGGTGGTAGGCATACAGCCCAAGGTCACCATACGATCCACGTGGCTGTAAACAGCGGTGACGGTGTTGGGAACATACAGGTTCTCGATGAGGAACTCATTGCGGGTCTCCTCTGTGGTGTAGCGCTTAAAGTCGCGCTGATTGCAGGAATAACGAATATCCAAAACAGTATCTCCTTTTATTTTAATAGTTTTTATTGACGATTTTTATGTATTTTTGCCGAAAGGTCGGTTACCAGATCAGGAAGTCATCGCCCTTTAATTTCAGCATTGCCTCCACAAAGAAGAAATCACCGTAAATGATGGGAACGTGCACTCCGTACGCTTTTGCTTGATCTTCGTTATGGGGATATCTGCCGGTGCTCATAACCACAAGGGCATCCTCATCATCATCGTAGTTACAAAAACGCTTGTCCGAAGCTTGAAGGATCTTAATAGCCTCTCCCATATAGTATTCGCCGCGCTCGCCGCCCAGGCATTTTGCAATCTCGATTATACCGCAGGCTGCGCACATACCTGCCGATGCGTCATAATAAACAGGCTCCGCAGGCGCGAGGAAATCTACCAGTGTCAAATAATCATTTTCTTTACAATACTTGATAAAATGATCCGCTGCCAGGATAGCAGCATCCAGATAACGCTGCTGCTTTGTGTGGATATAGGACAGAGCCATACCGTAAACTGCCCAAGACACACCTCTGGACCAGGAAGAGTTTTCACTGTAACCCTGACCGCTAAATACCTGTTCCACTTCGCTTGTGCCGTCAACGTGTCTGACGATGTGGTTTACGCTTCCGTCGGGACGGATGTGATCGCGAAGTGCCATATCTGCGTGCATCATAGCAATTCTCGCAAACCGATCATCTTTGATCACATCGGAGGCCCAGTACAGCAGGGGGATGTTCATAAGGCAATCGATGATCGTACGGGTTTTATTGCCGTCTATCGGGTTATCGTTCCAGTTGTTCCAGGCCCGGATATACCCGCCTTCCACCCGATACCGGGAGAACAGGACACTTGCAATATACAAGGCTTTATTAAAGGCTTTTTTATCCCCGGTGATGCGATAGTTGGCAACGCTGGTAGGCAGCCACATAAAGCCCACATCGTGATGCAGACTCTTGTAATTTTCCAGCGCCTTGTCCAGCAGTTCCTCGCATCGGATCGCAGTTTTTTTGTACTCTTCATTGCCGGTGCCTTTATACATCAGCCACATCATACCGCCCCAAAAACCGTTGGTCCATTTGGCAGGTGCTGTTACGCTTTGGTCATCGTGTACGCCATTAATACTGGTATAGGGAATCTTGTCACGGCTCTTAATGCAAACCTTGCTGAGCTTGCGGTCAATCTTTTCCCAGGTATCGTTGATCCACTGCGCATTTTCTGACAAAATCTTATTCATAGGATCCTTTCCTTCCTGTAATGTTCAGATATTTCGATATGCTAATATATCCAGTGGTATAATAGCATATTTTTCCTATTGTGTCAATTTATAAGCGCACGAATTTTGGCCGGATTAAGAGCACGCCGGTCAGGGAGTTTCTACCTGCCGCATCCGGTACACATCCCGTTTCTGCATACTGGTCAAACTCTCCGGTCGGTACCGTATGAAACGGCTTGGAGGTTAGTTCTTCCAGGCTGTTTTTGTAAAAACACTCCAATTGCTTTTATCCTTAGTATGGGAAAATGTAAATATTCATGAAAACAAATTGAAAGCTATCTGATTTTATGATATCATATAGTATATACACAAAGAGGAACGAAAGGTGAAACTGCCGGATTTTAGATACGAATGCAGATGTTTTCAAATGACTGAGAGGTGAGTTCTGTTGAAAAATCCTAAAATATTTCGGTATGTGATGCCGGTAATTGCAATGGCGTGTATCGCTGTGTTTGTATATTCCGGTTATCAGATATTTTCTTATTATAAAGCGGAAAAGGATGTTGCAGAGCTGACCGACGGTTTGATTAAGCAGGCGGTTGACATTATTTCTGAAAAAACGGAAACATCCTCTTTTGAGGCGCCGGAAGAACGATTGCCAATCACAGTAGATTTTGAAACACTGCTTCAACAAAATAAGGATGTTGTCGGGTGGATATATTGTGCGGATACGCCGATTAACTATCCCATTGTACAGAGTGATGACAATGACTATTATCTTCATAGATTGCTGAACGGAAAGTACAATATCAATGGTTCTATCTTTTTAGATTATCGCAATCATTCGCAGTTTGCCGATTTTAATTCCGTAGTGTACGGGCATAATATGAAAACCGGTGAAATGTTTGGGTCATTGGTAAAATATAAGGAGCAATCTTATTATGGTGCGCACCCGATACTGTATCTGCTGACCCCAAGCCAAAGCTACAAGGTAGAGCTCTACGCCGGTTATATAACGGCATCGGATGCAGATGTATACGCTCCGGAACATACCGAAAACAATAGCGAAGCGTTTTTAAGGTACGCCGCAGAGCGCTCCACCTTCCGTTCGGATATTGCGGTAACACAGAACGATAAATTTATCACGCTTTCCACCTGTTCTTATGAATATGAAAACGCAAGATACGTGGTAATCGGCAGATTGGTGGAAACGGAATAGAAACAAGAAAGGGATACCGTGCGATAAACGGAATCCATCTCAAAGGGAGAAGGGCGTGGCAATATGAGACAAATCCTGTCTTATGTTTTGGAGAATCGGTTACTTACAAAATTGACACTCAGTAAAAGCGCCGATGCGTCTATTTTACGGGCTACCGGCCGTTTGGTGGAGAATAAAGGGAAATTGTACCTTGCGTTGGAGCAGTTTTTTGCGGACGGCAAAGCCATTCAAAAGAATATACCTGTGGATGCGGCGGTAGAGCAAATAGCCGGTCTGCTGCCGGAGCAATATAAACAGCTTAATCTCTCCACCCCCGACGGAAGCTGTGAGGTCAAGGTTTCCCGAAAAGGAAAAATCACGGTAATCGATAAAATCAAGCGTGGGCAGACGGCTTCGGTGGCGGTGAATCATAATCGGGAAAAACAGTATCTTCTTCCCACAGACCGGCCGGTGGATTTTCTGGTGGCATTGGGCGTGCAGGATGAGACAGGGCGTATTTTTGACAAAAAACGTTCTAAGTTTCGGCAGATCAACCGTTTTTTGGAAATTGTGGCAGATGTGGAAAGCCAAATTCTCGGCGCAGAAGAACTGTATATCTTAGATTTATGTTGCGGAAAGAGTTACCTGAGCTTTGCAATTTACTACTATTTTACCCAAATTAAAAAGTGTAAGGTACAGATGGATTGTGTGGACCTGAAAGCCGATGTTATTGCGTTTTGCGCGGAATTGGCGGAAAAGCTGGGTTATGAAGGGCTTCACTTTACTGCCGGGGATATTCGCGCCTTTCCGGTGCGAAGGACGCCGGATTTGACAGTCTCTCTTCACGCCTGCGATATCGCGACGGATATTGTCCTTGCTAAGGGTATGGACGCCGGCTCGCGGGTAATTTTGTCCACACCCTGCTGT
>JAZNRW010000062.1:0-7138 GCA_045590835.1 Faecousia sp. | reverse complement strand
TGTTTCATAATGTTTTCCTCCTTATGATTGATAGGATTTTGTGCGTTTTTACCAAAAAGTCAATCTGTTCCCCCATATTATGAGAACATCTCTACAATTATCATAAAGGAAGGCATTTCTTTTTCCAATTTTCTATCATATCATAATCATTGACTTTTCCTACTATCTTAATTGCACGAAACGCAAAGCCCCCGGTTGACAGGGTAATCTGTCAACCGGGGTGACGTTTCATAATGGTTTAGTTTTCTGTATAAATGCGGATATTATCCAAATGCAGGTAGCTCTGGGCGTTTGTTACGAAGTTAAAGCGAGCATCGCTGCCTGCCGCAAAAGCGGAGTTCCAGGTGATATAGTTGTACTGGGCAGGTTCTTCTGTACCCTGCTGCCACAGCTTGACGGAAATCCCATCGCCGCTCCACTCCATTTTTACGGAATACCATGTGCCAATGGCAAAGGCTTCGTTTACTGTTTGCGTATTGCCATCCCAATCGGGGTATTTGATGGAAGTCCAGCCCTGCCACTGCTCAAAACACCAGCTGTAATTCACATCAGAGGAACCCAGCGCAACAGCCAGTCTGTCCCAACCGCTGGAAGCTGCAGGCATCCGGAAATCAAATTCCACGGTAGAACCGGCAGTTACGCCATTGAACCAGAAATCGATGGTTGCCTCACCTTCGGCACCGCTGAGCACCAAATACTTGTTGCCGGTTTCTGCGTCTGCATCCACCCAGCTCCAGCCCTTATCGTACTGATCCATCCAAAGGCCGTTGCCGTCCTGAACCAGATAATTACCGGTTTCGGCATCCTCAAAGTTCATATTATAGGTATCGGCTGTTTCGGGTTCTTCCGCAGGCAGATTGTTCACAATCGCTTGCTCCAAAACCCCTGCGATTTTAGCAATACCGGCCTTATTGGGATGGGTGCCGTCAAAGGTGTAGTTCCAGTAGTTTTCGGTAGTGATACCGCTGTCAGCAGCAATATCCACAAGGACTACACTTTCGTAGCTTGCAGCCAGCTCACGAATAACGGTATTATAGGCATCCAGCAATGCAAAGTCGGTATTGTAGTGGCTGGGAATCAAGGTGAACGCAAAGATTTGTGCATTGGGGTACAGCTGACCGGCTTTATCCAAGGTTGTGATATAAGCCTGCTTGAAGGTTTCTGCTGCTACACCGCCAATATAGTCGTTCGTACCCATAAAGAGGAATATCTTATCCGGTGTGGTGCCATTCAAGCTGCCGGTATTGGCTGCCAGATTTTCCACGCGGACATAGCCTGCATCGGCAGTCACACCGGTGCCGCCGGCTTCTGTCAGCTTGTTGCCGCCGCAGGAATTGTTGACCAGCAGGTTCATATTGTACTTGGACATCACCTTGCCCCAATAGGTTTCATCTGAGCTGCCCAGCACATTCTGCCAGTTTCCGTTGTACCATACGCTATAGCCTTCGATGGTCGTGTTGGTGGTTCCCACATTGGAAACGCCTTCATAGGTGCTGATACTGTCACCCAAAATGGACACATACTTGCCGGCAAGCTGCTTTACAATCTCAAAATCTCCGATTTTCCAAAGAATTTCGTGATACTCGGCACCCTTGGCATTGGGCCAGGACTGCAGCTTCAGGTTAAACTCTGCATTTGCCTTTTCCGGTACTTCCTTGGATACCACACATACCATTTCGCCATTGCTTTCTGCATACAGCTTGTAAACACCGTCCACACGGGCAGCTGCCACACGCAGACCATCGCCTGCAAAGGCGGCCTTTTGGGCATCATTCAGGGTATAATTCTCATAGAAATTCCAATCAGTCATTTGCAGATAAATACCATCTGCATTGCTGACCAAATCGAATTCCATATCTGCAAGCCGGAAACCGTAACGCAGGTCGTCCATATTAAACTGAGTGCCCTGTTTCAGAACAGCCTCGATATAGGCATCATCCTCTGCGCTCACCCAGGCATTCAATTCCACGCCTGCTTCATAATTGCCGGTATAGATTACCTTACCGGTATTCAGCTGAGAAATATCGTAGCTTTCCATACCGCTCCACGCCAGGTTGGCAGATGCAATTTCATCGGGCAGTACGTTAATACCGGTCTTCCATGCAACAGATGCATACGCAGCGTTCTTTGCTGCAGGCCAGGTGTTCAGCTTCAGGTTAAAGGATGTACGGGCCTTTTCCGGAATATCCTTCTTGGCTGCGCACTGCATATTGCCGCTGTTTTCCACATACAGGTAGTAAACACCGTCCACGCGGGCAGCAGCCACACGCAGACCCTCATTTTCAAAGGCAGCGATTTGTGTGTCACTGAGGATATAGTTCTCATAGAAGTTCCAATCGGTCATTTGCAGATAAATACCCTCTGCATTGCTGACCAGATTCATTTCAATATCACCAAAGCGGAAACCGTAACGCAGGTCGTTCATATTGAATTGCGCACCCTTTTTGAGCACAGTTTCCATATAGGCATCTGAATCTGCGCCCACATAGGCATTCAGCTCCAGTGCAGCCTCTTCACTGCCGGTGTAGATCACCTTGCCGGTGTTCAGTTCATCCACATTGTAGCTTTCAAAGCCACTGATGACCATACCGGCAGACTGAACCTTATCCGGAACTGCATTGGCATCAATGTTCCAGTAAAGCTCACCATACTCTGCACCCACTGCGGTGGCCCAGGTATGCAGGGTCACATTGAATTCAGAATATGCTCTGTCCCAATCGTAATGGGTAGCTACACACTTCATCCGTCCATTGGTCTCGATATACATCCGATATTCGCCATCCACACGGGCAGCAGCAACACGGAGTCCATCCCCCACAAAGGCAGAGATCTGTTCCGAATTCAGGGTGTAATTCTCATAGAAGCTCCAGTCAGTCATCTGCAGGTATGCGCCGTTTGCATCGCTGACAAAATTGAACTCAATGTCATAAAGACGGAAGCCATAACGCAAATTGTCCATATCAAACTGGCTGCCCATCTTCAGAACAGTTTCTACATACACATCGTCGTTGTAGCATACGGGAGCGTTGAATTCCAGATATGCTTCTGCCGAATCGGTATAAACCACTTTATCAGCAGAAATTTCATAGGATGCTGCACCGCTGATAATGGAACTGACAGACTCTGCATCGGCAGGCAGGACATTCTCGCCCACATTCCAGGTAAGACCGCTATACTCTGCGCCCTTGGCATTGGACCAAGCGCAGATTGCAGGATTCAGCGCTGCATCTGCCCGGCTTGTCCAAACATGGCGCATAACGCACTTCATAGTACCGTTTTCTTCTGCGTACAGATAGTAGATGCCGTCAATACGGGCAGCACCAACACGCAGGCCGTCACCGGAGAAAGCAGCAAGCTGTTCCTGGCTGAGAGCAGAGGTTCTGTAGCAATCCCAATCGGTCATTTGCAGGGCAACGCCCTCTTTATCGTTGGAAATCAGGTTGAACTCTACATCGCCAAGCCGGAAACCGTAACGCAGATCGCTCATATTGAATTCTGCTCCCTTTTTGAGCACTGCTTCGATATAGATATTATCCTCAGCCGCAACGGGAGCATTCAGTTCCAGTGCTCCTTGCTCTGTGCCGGTGTAAATTACCTTACCAAAGTCGATTTCGGCGGTATTAAAGTTTTCTGCGCCGCTGACAACTAAATTACTGTTTCTGTCAGTCAGCACCAGGCTGCCGTCTCGGAGCAGGACATTAAAGAACTTTGCTCTGGTATCACCGGAATTGGGGGTATGCAAAACCAGTGTTTCTGCGCCATCCAGATCTGTGAAGATCATAGAATGTCCGCCGTCCTGGGTATACAGCTTGATGGTGTCATTTCTCAGATTTACATCCGATCCTACAGAATCAAAGCGGGTAGCCAATGCGGAATACTTTCTTCCGTTGTCTGTATCCATGCTGGTTGCCCACAGCAGGTACTTCTGACCGGCTGCATCGGTATATACGAAGGGACCGTCAGTCACATTGGAGGCCTTTGTACCAAACAGCTCCTCCCAGAAGGAGGTCAGTTCATCGGCACCAAACCACTGAGAAGAAGTGCCTACAGCAGTTTTCAGATCGGCGGAAAGCTGGATATAGTCCATCGTACCTGTGCCGCTGTAATTCTTGCAGGAACACTGCCACTCGTGGGCATAAATCAGATAAGGCGTTCCGTTTTCAATGTACAAGGTGGCATCCAGGCAGGAGTGTCCTGCAGGTGTGATGGCACCGTCAGACCAAAGCTGGAACGGTCCCAAAGGATTATCGGCTTTTAAAATTGCCGAAGCCTGCTGGTTGGTAGTGCCGGACTGTGTAAAGGTAGCGAGCATATAGTAAGCACCGTTATACTTATGCACCTCCGGAGCCCAGTAGGCTGCCTCTGCACCCTCTATGTTGGCGGAAGCATTGCCCCAGAAATCATCTGCTCCCACAAAGCAGGGCTTATGTGTTTTCCAGGTCTTTAAATCCGTGCTTGTAAACACCTCAAACTGACAAAAACCTCTTGTGCCGTACAGATAGTAAGTACCGTTTTCTGTCAGCACATAGGGATCACGGATATACAGATCCTCGACTGCAATATAGGCTTCGTTCACAGTAGAATCGTTACCCACATACTGGCAAGCTGTTTCATAATAGGTGTACATTGCACCAAGCAATGCCTTGAATTCCTCACTGGAAGAATCCTTGTGATACATTCTGGTGATATAATGCATAGGACTGTAGCCAACAGTCAGGTTGCTTGCGCCATCGGATACCACCAAATTAATTACATCATCGTAATTCTGGGGATTGATACCGGGGACTTCCACATAATACAGTCCGTTCTTTTCGGCCGCATCGTAGGAGGTTTCGCCAACCTTGAAAGTCATTCCTTCCACACTGTCTGCGGTAAAATAATACCGAATGGCAACCTTGCTGGTATAAACCAGGGATGCGCCGTAAAAACGGATTCCATTGACTGCGCCATCAATTTTTACTGCAAGACTCTCGTTAGGAACGGATGCATTCTCCATCTCATATCCGCCATTGGCAAGATTACCTGCATGATAGTCAAAATATGTCTGTGCCTTTGCACCGTAGTTCAGCATTGCCTTGACCATAGTCTTAACGGATGCATCGTAGTTCTCTTCCAACAGAACTTTGGCATAGCCCTGGACAGAATATGTTTTGGACGCAATCTCCTTTTCGCCTTCCGTTAGAGAAAAGCGAATTTCGTCGGTCATCTGTGCAGCTGCCAGAGCCACAGTAAATTCATAATATCCATTTTCGTCGGCAGTCATATCACCGATCGGATAGGATTTTGTGCTTTCGCCCACAGTAACATTCATCACTGCGCTTTCTGTGTACGAGCCATCAATGAATACATAGTAATGCATATCCAGGTCGTCACCCAGGCTCAGCTGTTGCCCAGCAAACCACACATTTCCTGACGATTCTGTTGCCAACGCACCGAAAGGCACAAGGCCAATCAGCAGGCACACCATCATCAGCATCGCAATCATTCTTTTTGCTTTGTTTTGCATAAGTGTATCCCTCGTTTCTAAATTATTTTTGGCTATTTTGATTATAAATTCATTTTTTCAAAAATAAAACTGTGTATCATATCATAATTATTGACATATCCTACTGCTTAAATTATACTATATGTAAATCGTGCAGAAAGGATGACGGATATGTTTCAAATCACGGACATCAGCCACGCCTGGATAGAAGCGGCGGGCTTTGAACTGGAACGGAAATACGGCTATCCCAGCTATACATTTTTGCATTTTTTCCACCCGGTTGATATTTTGGTGAAGGGAGAAATGGTTCACACCCTTCCTCACGCCTGCATTATGTACAATATCGACACGCCACAAAAGTTTTACAGCAAACCCCAGCTTCTCCACGACTGGATCCATTTTGAAGGAGATATGGATTCCCACTTCACCAAATTTGGACTGGAATACGACACCTTGTATTACCCCTCCAACGCGGAATTTATTACCCAAATCACAATGGAACTGGAGCATGATTTTTTAGAAGAAAAGAAAAATCAAACGGCCTTTATCAACGCAAAAACAGATGAGCTGTTTATTAAATTGCAGCGTGCCTGCTTCAGTGAGGAGATTTTTGTTGCCGAGCCCACAACACAGGCTCTATTCCGGGAACTGCGTGGTACTGTTTTTTCCACGTTGAAGGATCCATGGACCATTGAACGTATGGCAAAGCGGGTCAATTTGAGTCCCTCCCGGTTTCATACACTATATAAGAAAATATTTGGTAAATCTCCTATGGACGATCTGATCCACGCCCGAATACAAAATGCGCAAAATGCTTTGCTGTTCAGCAATGCCTCTGTTTCGGAAATAGCAAGTGAACTGGGTTATAGCAATCTGCCCCATTTTATCCGACAGTTCAAGGCAATCTCCGGCACAACACCGTCACAGTACCGGGAAAGCCGGAGCGAAACACCTGCCCCCCTGCACATCCAGCAAAACGATTATCAATCAGAAAACCGTCGTGAATTCCGAATCAATCATAAGGATTATCTGGAAATCAGAAGAATTCGATAAGACCGGAAAGGATAGCTTACTTATGAAAGAATATCAGACACGTCATCCTCATTTTCTCCACGGTGCGGATTATAACCCCGATCAGTGGCTTGCCTATCCCGAGGTGCTGGCACAGGACCCCGAAATGATGGCGCAGGCCCACTGTAACTGTATGTCTGTGGGTATTTTCTCCTGGGCTATGCTGGAGCCGAAAGAAGGGGGGTACCACTTTGAAAACCTGGACTATTTCGTTGAAAATCTGGCTGCAAAAGGCGTAAAAACGATTTTAGCTACCCCCAGCGCTGCCCGTCCCCGCTGGCTGGCTGAAAAGTATCCCGAGGTGCGCCGGGTAAACAAATCCGGTGTCCGGGAACAATACAACACCCGCCATAACTACTGCTACACCTCTCCCATTTACCGGGAAAAGACGGCGGCCATTGACCGGCTTTTGGCAGAGCGTTACGGCAATAACCCCAATGGGATCTTGTGGCACATCTCTAATGAGCTGGGCGGCGAATGTCACTGTGAGCTTTGTCAGAATGCATTCCGGCAGTGGCTGAAAAAGAAATATGATAATAATTTGGATAAGCTGAACCACGCCTGGTGGAGCAGCTTTTGGAG
>JAZNRW010000061.1:0-11726 GCA_045590835.1 Faecousia sp. | reverse complement strand
GCCACAGCCTCGGCATCGTCGGTAATAGCGCCGAAGTCGATACCCACATACTCCTTGACAGCTTCCACCATAGTCATCCGGCGCCAGCCGGGAGCCAGGTTGACGGTCTCGCCCATCCATTCCACTTCGTAAGTGCCCAGGATCTCTTTGGCTGCGCCGGAGATGATACCCTCGCAGATATCCATCATATCGTGGAAATCCGCATAGGCCTGATACAGCTCTACGGAAGTAAACTCCGGATTATGCTTGGGGTCCATACCCTCGTTGCGGAAAATGCGTCCGATCTCGTACACCCGGTCCATACCGCCGATGATCAGCCGCTTCAGAGGCAGCTCGGTGGCGATACGCATATACATATCAATATCCAGGGTGTTGTGGTGGGTAATGAAGGGACGGGCCGAGGCGCCGCCTGCGATGGTGTTCAGCACAGGGGTCTCCACCTCGATGTAACCCATATTGTCCAGGTAGTTGCGCATGAACTTAATAAACTTGGAGCGCACCACGAAATTCTGCTTCACTTCAGGATTCACCATCAGGTCCACATACCGCTGACGGAAACGCATTTCCTTATCGGTCAGGCCGTGGTACTTCTCCGGCAGAGGCAGCAGGGATTTGGAAAGCAGAGTAACCTTCTGTGCCCGGACAGAGATCTCCTCGGTCTTGGTCTTGAACACTTCGCCCTCAACACCCAGAATGTCACCTATGTCCAGTTTCTTAAAGCGGGCATACTCCTCTTCACCCAGCTCGTCAATCTTCACGAACAGCTGGATGCGGCCGGTGCAGTCCTGCAAATCGCAGAACATGACCTTGCCCTGACCGCGCTTGCTCATCAGGCGGCCTGCCACACGGACAATCTTACCTTCGTAGCCTTCGTAATCTGCTTTAATAGCAGCAGAGTCCGCATTAAAATCAAACTTTGTCTGCACAAAGGGGTCACGGCCCTCGGCCTGCAGCGCCGCCAGCTTTTCCCGGCGGATCTGGGCCTGCTCGGATACAGGCAGCTCTGCCTGAGGTTCAAACTTTGCCATGTTTTAACCCTCGCGAGAGATGTCCACAACCTTCATGGTGTAGGAGCCGGAAGGTGCGTTGACATTGAATGTGTCGCCCACAGACTTGCCCACAATGGCACGGCCAAAGGGAGAGTCATCGGAGAGCTTGTATTCCATAGGATTCGCTTCCTGAGAGCCGGTGATCTTGTAAGTGGTCTGCTTGCCGGATGCATCCTCTACGGTAACGCTGCAGCCCAGGCCCACACGGCCGGAAGCCTCGTTCTCGTCCTCAATGATCACGGCGTGAGACAGAATGTTTTCAATTTCGGCAATGCGGCCATAGAGCTTGGCCTGCTCATTCTTGGCTGCATCGTATTCGGAGTTTTCGGACAAGTCGCCGTAGGAGCGGGCCTCTGCGATCATAGCGGCGATCTCGCGCTCCCGGGTGGTCTTCAGGTAGTTCAGTTCCTTTTCCAGGTCAGCCAGACGCAAACTGGTAATCTTAAATTCCTTAGCCATATATATGAATCCTTTCTAACTTAAAACTTTCCAAAGCTGCAAACATTATAGAAGAAATCCTTGCTATAGTCAAGATTATTTCCAACTTTTATCAGAAGCTCGACCGTTTTTATCCTGCAGATTCCAACAAAACCGCAACTGCTTTCTGAATCTGGGGATCCTCCTCCGGTGTCAGGCTTCCATAGTAAATGGCACCAAAGGTTTCCTCATCCACGGGGACCTCCACATCCGGCGCGATTCCGCCTGTTTCCATCAGATTTACCCCCTCCGGCGTAAAGTACTTACCCGCAGACAGGTTTACAGCCGATCCATCGGAGAGCTTCAAAGTGTTCTGGTAGTATCCCTTACCCGTGGTGTGCTCTCCCACCACGGTGGCCCAGTCATATTCCTGCAGCACAGCGCCGAAAAACTCCGCAGCAGAATAGCTGTTTTCGTTGACCAACACCGCCATGGGCAGTTCCAGGCAATTTTTATCGGAGTATATCGGTTCTTCAGTACCCAGATAGTCCACATCCCGGTAAACAACGCCCTCCGGCAGCAGATAATCCAGTAGATTCGTCATTTCCCGCACATATCCGCCGCCATTGTTCCGCACATCGAAGATCAAAGCAGTTGCGCCCTGTTCCAGCAACTGCTCTACAGCTGCCTTGGACTCTTTGAAACAGTTGGCGTTAAAGTTTTCTATGGTCACAAGTCCTACATTGTCCTGCAGCAGCTTTGCCGTGGCCACAGGCATATGGATCTGCTGCCGCTCCACAGTAAAGGAAAGGCGCTCCCCTCCCCGCAGAACTGCCACATCTACCTTAGTGCCTTTCTTGCCCCGGATCAGGTCTTTCACCATATTCGTATCCATTCCTTCAGCAGACTGACCGGCAGCCTCCACCAAAATGTCCCCCGCCCGGATTCCAGCCTCCCAAGCCGGTCCGTCCTGGGTGACTTCCATAATATCAAAGCCGGTGCCGTCCTCCCGCTGCAGAATGGCAATACCGATACCCGCAAAGGCATTTTCTTTGCGTTCTTCAAAAGAAGCATAGTCTTCTGCGCTGATATAGTAGCTCCAACGGTCGCCCAGCGCCTCTACCATGGCTGCTGCCGCCGCATCTTCCGCCGCTACCCAGTCAACTTGCCCAACGAATCTTTCATTAATGATCGTTTTCAGCTCCTGCAGTTTCCCGTTGCCGCCACCCCACAAAAGCAAAGTAGCCACACAGGACACTGCCGCCACCAGCACATAAGAAAGGGTTCGCAGCGCAAAGCGCTTAAAATCTTTTTCATAATCCATAAAAGCTCACCTCGAAATAGGAAAGTTCCCACAGCCCGACCCGAGCTGTGGGAGTTGTTTAAATATTGATGTACAAAGCAGGATTCACCGCAGAACCGTTGTAGTAAACGGAAAAGTGCAGATGGGGTCCTGTGGATGCGCCGGTAGATCCGCAGTAGCCAATGACCTGGCCGGCGTACACATAATCCCCGGGAGACACAATGAAGTGGGTCATGTGCATATAGCGGGTGGCAAATCCGTCTCTGTGGTCAATGTTTACATAATATCCCGCGCCGCCGGCCTCATAGCTGGCGGTAGTGACTACACCGGAGCGGCTGGCAATGATGGGCGTACCGGAAGGCGCAGACAGGTCCACACCGTAGTGGAACCGATAGTCTCCGTAAATGGGATGTATCCGGTAGCCGAAGGGGCTGGAAAAATAAGTATAGTTAATAGGAACCAGCCAGGTAACACCGTCCACATTATTGGGCGCGCCGGCGTTGCCTCCGTAGCTGGGTGTAGGCGGTTTCAGACTTTCCAGATAAGCAAGATATTCCTGATATTCCCGCTCTTCCGCCTCGGTCAGTTCCGCTTCCAGATCATCCAGCTTACCGGCAGCCTCACTCTCCTTGGCTTCCGCTGCATCCAGATACTGCTGGTACTCTTCACCGGTGGCTACCAGCTGCGCAAGCAGCTTATCTGCCTCTGCCCGTTTTTCTTCCAGCACTACCTCAGCAGCTTCCAGTTCTGCTTTGCTCTCTTCCAGCGCTGTCTTTTCTGTTTCCAGCTCGTTCTTGGCGGTCTCCACAGCCTTGGTGGCCTTATCCATCTCATCCAGTCGGCGCCGGTCGGAGGCTGCGATCTCCTCCACCATATTCAGCCGATCCAGAAGATCGCCAAAATCATTGGCCTTAAACAGCACGGACCAGTAGGAAACATTTCCGTCCTCCTCCATGGCCCGGATGCGCTCTTTATTCTTTTCTCTAAGTGCATTCAAATGGGCTGTGGCCGTATCCAGCTCTGCCTGCTTATCCGCAATCAGCTCACTGTAGGAAGTGATCTGCTCTGTGATCAGTTGGGTCTGCTGATGTAGCAGAAACACTTCTTGATCGATCAGATTTTTCTGCGCCACGATCTCTTCCATTTTGTTCATATTCTCAGACAGCTGACCTTCCAATTCGGCAATTTGAGACTGTATTTCTTTCAGCGCGTCCTTTTGTTCGCTGATGTCCTGCTCAATTTCACCGGAACTGCGCTCAGCATTAACATAAGCGGGAATGATACCGGCAAGCAAACCCAGCAGCAACACCGCTGCCATAATGCCCGCCAGAATACTTACCCACAGTTTTCTCTTTTTCATTGTATCCTCCTTGGGGTATCCGCAAACCTGTCTGCGGGATTCTGTATATATGCTTTACACATCCATAAACTTCCGAATGGATGTCCAGCTGCCTACCACACCCACAAACAAACCGGCTGCGACAAAAGTTGCCACCATAGGCGCCAACAGTTCTGTAAAGGGAACAAAATTAAACAGCTTCAGTGTATCCACGACTGCCAACTGATTGATCAGCGCATTGTACATGATCCATTCCAGGAAGAATGCAAAGGCTGCGCCCAGCATACCCAGAACAAAGCCCTCCACCACAAAAGGAAGACGGATAAAACCGTTGGTAGCGCCCACCATTTTCATGATGGCGATCTCCTCCTTGCGGTCGTACATAGCCAGCTTTACCGTGTTGGAAATGATCAAAAGACTTACAATCAGCAGCACTATGATCACCGCAACGGAGGCTATATGCAGCACATTCTGCAAGGTAGTAAAGCCCTCCGCCAGCTCATAGGCCGCATTGATTTTTGCCACACCGGAGACCGCCTCAATCTGCTCTACGGTCTGCTCCATCAGTTCGTTGTTTTCCAGCACCACCACATAGCGGTGACGCAGGTCTTCTGCCTGTACGCCGGAAAAAGCTTCATCTTCCTGGTGGTCTGCCACAAACTCCTGCAGGGCCTGCTCCCGGGACTTAAAATCTGCCCGGTAGACATTTTCGATCCGGTTGATCTTAGTGCCAATGCTCCTTGCCTCTGCGTCGGACAGCTCGCTGTCCACATACACCAAGATCTCATTGGTTTTATTTAAGTCCTCCACCATGATGTTCACATTGTACACCAGTGCGGAGAAGCTGCCCACGATCAGTAGGCAGGCCACCGTAACGATTACGGCAGCAAAGGACATAAACCCGTGGAGGAAAATACCGCGGATGCCCTCTTTCATCAAATATCCAAGATTGTTTAATTTCATACTCTGTAATACCCATCCATTCCGTCATGGACCACGACACCCTCATCGATGGCAATGACACGCTTACCGAACCGCTCCACCAGATCCCTCTCGTGGGTAACCACCAGCATAGTAGTTCCCAGATTGTTGATCTCCTGCAGCAGGCTCATGATCTCCAGAGACCGGGCAGGGTCTAAGTTACCGGTAGGCTCGTCGGCAATAATTGTTGACGGGTTATTCACCAGAGCTCTGGCGATGGCCAGACGCTGCTGCTCACCGCCGGACAGCTCGGTGGGATGGCGGCGGCTTTTATTCTCCAGACCTACCAGCACCAGAATATACGGAACCCGGTCGCGAATCTCCCGCTCTCTGGCGCCGATGGCCCGCATAGCAAAGGCCACATTGTCATAAACTGTCTTATTATCGATCAGACGGAAATCCTGGAACACCACGCCTACGGTTCGGCGCAGATAAGGCACTTCCCGTTTGCGGATCCGCTCCAGAGAGTAGCCGTTCACATGAACCGTGCCGGAGGTGGGCTTTAATTCACCGGTGATCAATTTGATGATGGTGGACTTACCGGAACCGGAAGGACCCACCAAAAAAGCAAATTCACCGTCTTCGATCTGCATACTGATCCCGCGCAAGGCATGGGTGCCTACCGAGTAGGACTTTGTTACTTCATGAAACTCTATCATAATCGTACTCCAAACTGATAATGTAACCAAATTGTAACACATTGCAGGATGTGCTGTCAACAAATCACGATTGAAAAATACTGGAAAACTGCAATAACGGCATATTCGCCAAAAAACAGCGACTCTTTCCGGCAGTTTCTTCCCGCCATTTACACGACTTTGAGCCGCACGGGACCGTGCGGCTCAATTATGTGTGCAGATTATCTGCTTTCCCGGGAGGACAGGTACTTGCGGACCATCAGCGCCACCTTAAAGATAATGGCGTGGTCAAACTGCCGCAGGTCAAGGCCCGTGAGCTTCTTGATCTTCTCCAAACGGTACACCAGGGTGTTCCGGTGGACAAACAGCTTCCGGGAGGTCTCAGATACATTCAGATTATTTTCAAAGAACTTATTGATGGTAAACAAAGTCTCCTGATCCAGCGCGTCAATAGAACTCTTTTTAAATACTTCAGACAGGAAAATCTCACACAGGGTGGTAGGCAGCTGATAAATCAGGCGGCCGATCCCCAGATTCTCATAGTTGATAATGCTCTTCTCTGTGTCAAATACCTTGCCCACATCAATGGCGGTCTGCGCTTCCTTATACACATCTGCCAATTCCCGCAAATGACCGGCTACAGTGCCGATACCGATGACAGTCTTGACAAACAGCTCATTTTTCAGAGTATCCTCAATGGTCTGGGCGATACGCTCCAGCTCATCCGGGGTGGCAGAATGGCTCAGCTGCTTGACGATGGCGATATCGTTCTCATTAATATTCAGCACAAAGTCCTGCAGCTTGTCGGGGAACAGGCCCGCCAGCACATCCACAGTCGCCACATCGCTGCGACCCATCTGCCGCACCAGAAACACAGCTCTGGGCGCATCGGTGGCAAAGTGCAGCTCCTTGGCCCGGATATAAATATCACCGGGCAGAATGTTGTCCATAATGATGTTCTTGACAAAGGTTCCCCGGTCATGCTTCTCCTCATAGAAAGATTTGGCATTGTTCAGGGCAATATAGGCCATATTGCAGTATGCCTTAGCCTGCTCGTCGTCACCGCTGCAGAACACTGCATACTCCAAAAGGTTGGCATTATTCAAAATAGCGCGGAATGTTTTCTGACCGAAGGTCACATTCTGTTCGGCAGCGCCTGTAATTTTCAGAACAGCTTCAGGCATACGCTCACCCAGCACGGCTATATCCGTACAGGAAACCACGCAACCCTCGTTGTCGATCACGCCGATGGCGCGATCCGTTGCATCCTTCATCTGCAGAATTACTCCCTGAAAAACACTGTTAGACATGTTTTCAAGCCTCCCTATAAAATATTGCACAAATACGCATTTCACAAAATAGCCATTTCATTGTACACCGTTTTTGCACATTTTGCAAGTGCCTTTTGACATATTACTGCAAAAAGAAGTCTATTTTTTAGGTAATATCCCAATGATTGCGCCCTTTTTCCGGCAACGGCTGTTTTTTTATCCTGTGAAAAACGCCCAGTATTTTATACTTATATCACAAATTTTCTAAGGTCTCCAATTCCTCTTCCGTGAGTTCCCGGACATTTCCCCTGGGCAGGTCTCCCAGCAGCAAGCTGCCCTCCTGCCGCCGTTCCAGATAGGTCACCGGCATCCCTCGGGAGGCCAGCATCCGGCGGACCTGGTGGTATTTGCCCTCGCAGACCGTGACCATACTTTCTCCTGCTCCCAAAGGCTCCAGCTTTGCCGGCAGGCATACCGTACCGTCTCCCAAAGTGAGTCCGGCGGCAAAAGCTGCCGCATCCGCATCCCCAGCCTCACCCTCATGGCGGGCATAGTAGACTTTCGGCACTTCCTTTTTGGGGGAGATCAGCCGGTGGAGCAGATCACCGTCATTGGTAAACAGTAAAAGGCCCTCTGTTGCCTTGTCCAAACGGCCCACAGGCCGCAGCGCCAAATGGCGGTATTGGGGCGGGATCAGCTCCATTACCGTAGGCTCTTTTTTATCCTCGGTGGCTGTGACAAAGCCGGCCGGCTTATTGAGCATCAGCACCACCCTGCCCCGGCAACTAAGCGCCTGTCCGTCCAGCGCAACGGTCTGGGCCTGCGGGTCTACCTTTCGGCTGTTATCCCGCTCGGGCACCCCATCTACGGTCACTCTGCCGGCTTTCAGGATCCCCTTGACCTGGCTGCGGGTGCCTACACCGCAATCGCAGAGAAATTTGTCCAATCTTTCCATAGTTCTCCGTTCTACCGCCCCTGAACCCTGAATAGGATGTACCACGAATCTGGAAACAGGAGGGATTTTTCTATGATGGTCATGACCGCAAAGGTCGATATGAAGAAAATCATCGCTGCCCTTGCTGCGGTGGCAGCGGTTATCTTGGCACTGGTTTTACTACTGGGAGGCGGAAACTCCGCAGAACCCACCGCAGCGCCATCCGTAGCCGGCAATGAGGGACGGGTGCAGTTCCTGGCAAATCTGGGTTGGGAGGTAAACACCTCTCCAAAGGAATCCGGACAGGTGCGGATCCCCCAGGAGCAAAGCCAGGTATTTGACCGCTACAACGCCCTGCAAAAAAGCGCCGGCTACGACCTAAGCCAATACGCCGGAAAAACCGTCATGCGCTATGTGTACACGGTCACCAACTACCCCAACTCCACCGAGCCGGTCTATGCCACCTTGCTGATCTACAAAGGTCAGGTCATCGGCGGCGATATCACCGACACCGCCGCCAAGGGTACCATGCAACCTCTGATCAAGGCCGGCGCCCGGGAGGAGCTGCCTCCGGAGACCACCGCAGGCAGCTGATAAAATCATTTTACCACAGCTTCCTTTTCTTGACAAGAACCGCAGGGTATGCTATTCT
Organism: Faecousia sp.; assembly: GCA_045590835.1. Taxonomy (GTDB): domain Bacteria; phylum Bacillota; class Clostridia; order Oscillospirales; family Oscillospiraceae; genus Faecousia. The sequence continues at coordinate 3,142 of JAZNRW010000061.1, read as the reverse complement.
TACGGTAATTGAATCAGAGATCTTCAGGGCAGGGTGTAATTCCCGACCGGCGGTAAAGTCCGCGAGCGCGTATGCGCTGAATCGGTGTGATTCCGATACCGACTGTAAAGTCAGGATGGAAGAAGACGGAAATTATGTACGCTTGCCCTGGATATTTCTGTATCCAGGGCATTTCTTTTGCAGAGGTGTAAATCATGACCGAATTGTGGAAAACCATTCAAGAAAACCTGATATTTCTGCTGTGCTGCTGCGGTATTATCGCCGTGCTGGCTTTGCTTGCGCGGCTTGCGGAGCATTTTCTTCCCGCCACCCGCCGCACCTCCAAGACTAAGCGATTGTGTGTCATTTCCATCTGTTCGGCAATCGCCGCCGTACTGCATATGCTGGACTTTCCGCTTCCCTTTCTGGCGCCGGAGTTCTACAAGCTGGATTTGTCGGAGCTGCCGGTGATGCTCTGCGGTTTCTATCTGGGACCCTCTGCCGCCGTTGCCTGTGAGGCGGTGAAAATCCTGCTGAAGCTGCTGCTCAAAGGCACCAGCACCGCTTTCGTAGGTGACTTCGCCAACTTTGTGGTGGGCTGCAGCCTGGTACTGCCGGCAGTGATCGTCTACCACACCAAAAAGACCCGCGCCAGCGCCCTGTGGGGACTGGCGCTGGGCACGGTTACCATCGCTATCTTCGGCAGCGCCTTCAATGCCATTTATCTGCTGCCCAAGTTCTCGGAGCTGTACGGTCTGCCGCTGGATTCCATCATCGCCATGGGCAGCAAGATCAACGGCAGTATTCACAGCCTGTCCAGCTTTGTGATGCTGGCGGTAACGCCGCTGAATCTGATCAAAGGCGCTATGATCTCGGCGCTGACTCTGCTGCTGTATAAAAAAGTAGCCCGTCCCCTGTTCGACAAATAAAATGAAAAACCCTCCCGGTTGGGAGGGTTTTATTTATAGATCTTCAAATTCTTCCGGCTGGGCAACAGGCGCGTCCGTCAGTTCTGCATATTCTTCTGCAGGACAGGTCTCCGATACCACAGTATCCTTTCTGGGAGGCATGCCCCGATCCTTGTTTCTCACAGCAAATACAAAGAACGGTACCGCCACGGAAAACAGTATGGACAACACCAAAAACAGCACGCTGTCATCCGGGTCGCAGGAGCGGTACAGATCATAGTAGGCAATATACTGGTATACGATAGCCACCATACTGATCACCCACAAAATTACAGATAGCAGTATGGACAGCGCAAGAGAATCCAGGTTGCCGCTGAAACCCGCAGCCAAACCCAGCGTAAACGAGATCGTACTGCCCAGTCCGGACAATATCATACAGGCAATGTTCATACCCAGCAGGATCTTCCGTCTGTTTTTCACTTGGCCTTTTGCCACATACTGATACTGATCGGCAATGCTGCCCAGGATCCACATGTTTCCTACGGGCAGCCAGGCCAGCCACCCGTTACGGATGCCCCGGCGCTTGGCAATCCGGTACAGACCCAGGCTTTGAAAAATATAGCACAGCAGCGCAAATCCCAAAAAGAGCAATCCGATCACCAAAAGAATCACCAACACCACCCCCACGGCGGCAAACCCTGTACCAACATCCACATAATCCATATAACCGTCTGCAAACACGTCCGGCGTCATTCCCATAAAAAGCACCTCACAAATCAGAAATTGCGTTATATTACGGTTTTATCCTATCATACTTTGCGAAAAATTGCAATAAAAAACATTGGCTTGTATTTGTATTGTGTGGTAATTTTGCACATTTCCATGTTACTGTTTGTCATTCATTTTATTTAATATACATAATACCTAAACATTATCCCCAAATTCTCGTTATTTCCGCAATTTTTTATGGAAACTTGCCCAAAAGTGTTTTTTGCCCTTGAAAATACAGGCGTTATACTATATAATACCGAAAGGTATAGTCTGTAAGTCTATCTTTATTTCAGTAATATATAAACAACGATAGGAGACACGTATGAAAGGTATTATTCTTGCCGGCGGTTCGGGCACTCGCCTGTACCCTCTCACCAAGGTGACTTCCAAGCAGTTGCTTCCCATCTATGATAAGCCTATGATCTACTATCCCATGTCTGTGTTGATGAGCGCAGGCATTCGGGACATTCTGATTATCTCCACGCCCCAGGATACCCCCCGTTTTCAGGATCTGCTGGGCGACGGTCATCAGTTTGGCGTGGAGCTGACCTATGCTGTGCAGCCCTCCCCCGACGGTCTGGCTCAGGCATTCATTATAGGCGAAGAATTTATCGGCGATGATTGCGTGACCATGGTTCTGGGCGACAACATCTTCTCCGGGCACGGTTTGGGCAAGCGCCTGCATGCCGCTGTCAACAATGCCAAGTCCGGCAAGGGCGCTACTGTTTTCGGCTATTATGTGGACGATCCGGAGCGATTTGGCATCGTGGAATTCGACAAGGAAGGCCGCGCGATTTCCATCGAGGAGAAGCCCGAGCACCCCAAGAGCAACTACTGCGTCACAGGCCTGTACTTCTACGACAACAAGGTGGTGGAGTATGCCAAGAACTTGAAGCCCTCCAAGCGGGGAGAACTGGAGATCACCGATCTGAACCGGATCTATCTGGAGAAGGGTCAGCTGAATGTGGAGCTGCTGGGTCAGGGCTTTACCTGGCTGGACACCGGCACCCACGAGAGTCTGGTAGAAGCCACCAACTTCATCAAAACCGTGGAAGATCACCAAAACCGGAAGATCGGCTGTCTGGAAGATATTGCTTACATGAACGGCTGGATCACCCGGGAGGATCTGGAGGCTGTGATCGAAATCCATAAGAAAAATCAGTACGGCCGCTACCTGCAGGATGTGCTGGATGGCAAATACCTTGATATTATGAAAGATAAAAAGAGATACGAGGAACAGATGTAATATGAAAAAGACCATTATTGTCACCGGCGGCGCCGGTTTTATCGGAAGCAATTTTGTATTCCATATGCTGAGTAAGTACCCCGACTACCGGATCATCTGTCTGGATAAGCTGACCTATGCCGGCAATCTGTCCACCCTGAAAGATGTGATGGATAACCCCAACTTCCGGATCGTGAAACTGGATATCTGTGACCGGGAAGGCGTTTACAAGCTGTTCGAGGAAGAGCACCCCGACATC
>JAZNRW010000060.1:0-13064 GCA_045590835.1 Faecousia sp. | reverse complement strand
CGCCGTTAGCGGAAGTCTCGCGAACGAATTTGTAGGCCTCTTCCAGCTTCTTAACGGTCTTCTGCAGGTCGATGATGTAGATGCCGTTACGCTCGGTGTAGATGTAGGGGGCCATTTTGGGGTTCCAGCGGCGGGTCTGGTGACCGAAGTGTACGCCGGCCTCCAGCAGTTGCTTCATAGAAATGACAGCCATGTTTTTGTTTCTCCTTTTGTTTTGTCCTCCACCCCGATCATCTCGCACGGCCCGCCTTACGGCACTAGGGGGTACGATCACCGGGTGTGTGGTGTAATACTACGGATTTTTTCCGTGCCGAATCATTATACAGGAACGAAAACCCTTTTGCAAGTAGTTTTTCCAAGTTTTTTCAGAAATAATCCGGTTTTTTTCAAGAAAATTCCCATCCCCGGGCAGATACATGTGCAAAACCTGTGGAAAATCCAGAAAAACCTTAATGTCATTGCGCCGGTGGCTTTGCCACCCGTGGCGCCCTGAGCGAAGCGAAGAAGTGCCCTTGGGGTGCAATCTGGCAAAACAAGCTGTACCTGGAGATTCCCACGCCAGTGTGCGCACTGGCTCGGAATGACGTGGGAATGACAAAAAAGCGTTGCATTATGGCAAGCGGCTCCTCGGAATGACAAATATATTTCAATTGTCGCGAAGCGACACCTTCACTATGCACTGTGCGCTAAAATAAAAACCGCGGTTTTCCCCGCAGGCAGCGGCAGCTGTCCGGCTGGGCATCCACAAGCACAATGTCCGGCCCGATCCGGCAGATATTGCGCCAGGGGATCACGAAGTCCTCCCTGGGAGTCAGCAGACCAAGACACCGGCCCTTTCCCGGCACCACGATGGCATTGACCTCCCCCTTGGGCAGTTCGATGATCACATCCTCAATAAACCCCAGCCGCCGTCCGTCGGATACGCAGACCACCTCTTTGCAGTGCAGCTCTGTGAATTTGGCACCCATTGCCCATCCCTCCTACTGTCGTTTGTACAAAGCTATGCGCAGGGACCCCGGGATATTCCCTTGAATTTTCCCCAAAAACCGGGTAAGATAATAACAAAAGGAGGGATCCGAATGAAAACAGGACTTGTGCTGGAAGGAGGCGCCAGCAGAGGTGTCTTCACCACAGGGGTGCTGGATGTGTTCCAGGAGCAGGGAATCACCTTCGATTACTGCATCGGCGTATCCGCCGGGGCAGGCAACGCCATGAACTACAAATCCCGGCAGCCGGGCAGGTGTCTGACCCTGCTTACCGGGGCGGGTGGCAGGCCCTATTTCGGATTTACCACCGTAAAAGGCACCGGAAATGTGATCGATCTGGACTACCTGTATGGCGAGCTGAGCTTTGGCGGGGAAATCCCCTTTGACTTTGCCGCCTATCATCAAAATCCTATGGAATGTGAGTATGTGCTCACCGATTGCCGTACCGGTGGGCCTGCGTATCTAAAAGAGGATGTGTATCACAAGCGGCTGATGGAGATCGTCAAGGGCAGCTGCGCCATGCCGGGTTTCTGCAAACCCCGCCTGATCGACACAGTGCCGTACCTTGACGGCGGAGTGGCCGATGCCATGCCGGTGCAGCGGGCCTTTGACAAAGGCTGCCGGCGGGTGGTGCTGGTGATGACCAAACCCCGGAATAATCTGCGCCCCACCGATTACCGGAAGCTGCGACCGGTGCTGTATAAGCTTTACGGACGGCGGTATCCGGCGCTGTACCAGGCGCTGATGAGCCGGGTAGACCGGTACTTTGCCCAGCTGGCGGAAATCGAGGCTATGGAAAAAGAGGGAAAGCTTTTTGTGATCCGGCCAAAGACCTGCCAGGTGAGCACCTTGGAGCGGGAGAAGGAAAAGCTGCGGCAGTACTACACCCACGGCAGAAAAACCGCCCTGGAGCAACTGGAGCAAATGAAAGAATACCTGAAATAAAAAACAGCGGAGGAATATCCTCCGCTGTTTATTCAGCAAAGCGCTACGACAGAGAAAAGGCCTTCCGCATGGAGTGAATCGCGCCTTTTTCCAGCCGGGAGACCTGGGCCTGGGAGATACCCAGCTGATTTGCCACCTCCATCTGGGTCTTGCCGTCGTAAAACCGCAGATACAGGATCCGCTTTTCCCGGTCGCCCAGGGCACGGAACGCCCCCCGCAGGCAGATCCGGTCCATAAGACCCAGCTCGGTATTCCGGGTGTCCTTCACCTGATCCATAATGGTCAGCGGATCACCCCCCTCGGCGTAGACCGGGTCGTACAGGCTTACCGGGGCGCAGACCGCATCCAGCGCCTCGGCCACATCCTTTTCCTCCAGCTCCAAAAGCTGGGCAAGTTCGGCGTTTGTGGGATCCCGGCCCAGCTTGGGGGAGAGCCGCTCCTTGCATTGCAGTACCCGGTAGGCGGTATCCCGCAAAGACCGGGATACCCGGATGGCAGAATTGTCCCGCAGGTACCGGCGGACCTCTCCGGCGATCATTGGCACGCCGTAGGTGGAAAATCTTACCATTTTCGTGGGGTCGAAGTTGGCAATGGCCTTCATAAGGCCGATGCAGCCCACCTGAAACAGATCATCCGGGCACTCACCCCGTTTATCAAACCGCTGGATCACAGAGAGCACCAGCCGCAGATTGCCTTCGATCAGCTGATCTCTGGCCCGCTGGTCTCCTTCTTTTGCTCTGCGCAGAAGCATGTCCATCTCCGCCTGAGACAGAACCTTCAACCGCGCGGTGTTCACACCGCAGATCTCTACTTTTCCCTGCATATTTCCTCCCGGCGAACTGAAGTTGGTTTCAGTATCTCCCGGCGGAAGAAAAACATACCGCGGTAGGGTTTGTGAAAATGTAACAAAGTTTTTTCTGTTTTTGAGGAATGTGGAGAAGCTTGGGTTGGACGCAGAAAAAACCCGCAACTTTTTGGAGGAAAAACCCGGAAAAAAAGCACCTGTAAAATGGGAACATAATCCGGGGGGAACGACCCGAAATCGACACTTATGCAAAAACCTATGCATAGAACATACAGGGCGCGTGGCGGTGAAATCGGCCGAAAATCCTGTGCAAATCTGCGAGTTTTCCACATTGTCCACAGGGTTTTCCACAGGAAGAAAGCCGGTGGAGGGGAACGAGTGATATCCATTTCGGTTAACATAAGCACTTTTTGGGGTTTGCTGACTTTTTCACGGGATTTGTGGATTTTCCAATTTGCCAACATGGTGGTTTTGGGTGAAAAAATAGTTCTTGACAAAAATGGAAGGGAAAAAGGAAGGCTGAGAGGAAAAGACGCCGGAAAAAAGGAAACGCTATATATTGTGGCTGAAAGGAAAACCAACCACAATTACCCGTGGAAATCAAAAATCCTGCAAAATAATCAGGAGAAATCTTGGAAATTTTTAAAAAAAGGTATTGATTTTATGGAAAACCTTCGCTATAATTGGACAGTGCATGAGCACAATACGGAACAGGAGGTGTAACAATGCCCAACATTAAGTCCTCTAAGAAGGATGTCATCCAGTCTAAGATTGCTTACGAGAAGAACAAGGCGAACAAGACTGCCCTGAAGACTGTTGTCAAGAAGTTTGACGCAGCACTGGAGTCCGGTGACCGTACCGCAGCAGAAAGCGCTTACAAGCTGGCTGTGAAGGCTGTTGACCAGGCGATTAACAAGGGTATCATGAACAAGAATGCTGCAGCCCGCAAGAAGAGCAGCATGACTCTGAAGCTGAACAAGCTGGCCTGATCTCTCTGAAAATATCTCCTTCCGACATTCCGGAAGGAGTTTTTTCATTTTATAGAGTGTTGCGCCACAGGGAATGTCATACTTTCTCGACCGCGAGAAAGTATGACAAAACCAACGAGGGGCGATTCGCGGATTGCTAATTGTTTTGCCTCCGGCGGGTAACTTTCTTGTTCCGGCAAGAAAGTTACCAAAGAACCGGCTTAAGGGGCGCTACGAGCCAATCGCGCACCCTTAAGAATCCCCCGCCGCTTACAGGTTTCTGCTCAAAAAGAAGAAACTCTCAAAGAGGATTCCAAAGGGGAAAGCACAGAAATACCAATTTTACCTCTAAGTTTGTGTGCTTTCCTCTTTGGTCGTGTGAAGGGTCCGGGGAACCTACGAAAAGTTCCCCGGCGGCTCTTTGCATACTTTCTCGCCGGTGAGAAAGTATGGTATAAAGTATCTTCTTGAAAAAGCATATTTTTGTAAGAAACAAGGCGTGTTGCGATTTGCAACACGCCTTATTTTTTACAGTTGCTGCCACAGCCAGGGAAGCTGTGACTCGAAATCCGCTCCGTAGGGGGAGGCATCCTTGGTGGCATCCAGCACCCGCTCCACGAAGCCGGCGGCCAGCTCCCCGGCCTCCACAGGGTCTTTGCCCAGCAGGTATGCCCCGGCAAACACCGCGCTGAACATATCCCCTGTGCCGTGAAGGGTCTTTTCCTGCCGGTCTGCCCGGTAGGAGAACAGCCCTTCATCCTTCACGATCCCGGCAAAGCCGGTATGCTCCGCAGAGGGGGTAGTGCCGGTGATGATCACCGTCTGGGTCTTCATCCGGCAGAGCTTTTCCAGCATCATCCGCAGATACTGCCCATCGGTCTGCGCCTGGTAGGGTACATCGGTGAGCAAGGCGGCCTCGGTCACATTGGGCAGAACCACCTCTGCCATAGAGGCAAGATCCCGCATGGCCTCCACATGCTCCTGGGTAATTCCCCGATAGAGCTTACCGTGGTCACCCAATGCCGGATCCAAAATCACCGGACAATCGAAGGAGAGAATCACATCCAGCACCGCTTCGGCCTGCCGGGGGTCGGACAGATATCCCACCAAAATGGCATCAAAGGACGCGCCTACTTCCTGCCAGTGGTTGCAAATGGACGCCATATCCTCCGTCAGGCTGCGGACATGGGGGCCCGGGAAACCGGTGTGGGTGGACAGAACTGCCGTGGGCAGCACAGAACAGCTGATACCCATGGCGCTAAGGATGGGCATCGCCACGGTCAGACTGCATTTTCCCAGGCAGGAAAGATCCTGAATGGTGAGGATTCGTTTCATAAGATTACTCCTGACCTGCCCGTTTTTTCATCAGCTCCCGCATCCGCTGGCTGTGATCTAAGGTACGCTTGCGGATCCGCAGGCTCTTGGGGGTGCATTCCAGCAGCTCGTCATCTGCCAAAAATTCCAGACACTGCTCCAAAGAGAAGATCTTGGGGCTTACCAGCCGCAGGGCTTCATCAGAACCGGAGGCCCGCATGTTGGTCAGCTGCTTCTTCTTGCAGACGTTTACATTCATATCCTCATTCCGGCTGCAGATGCCCACCACCATGCCGGCGTACACCGGGGTGCCGGGGCCGATGAACAGAGCGCCTCGCTCCTGGGCAGCGTGCAGACCGTAGGTCACAGCCTCGCCGGACTCAAAGGAGATCAGGGAGCCTGTGAGTCTTCTTTCAATCTCGCCCTTCATGGGGGCATAGCTGTCCAGCACCGAGGACATGATACCCTCGCCCCGGGTGTCAGTGAGGAATTCGCTCCGGTAGCCGAACAGACCTCTGGAGGGGACTAAGAACTCCAGCCGGTAGCGGTTGCCCACCGGGGTCATACCCAGCAGATCGCCCTTCCGGCGGCCCATTTTCTCGATCACTGCGCCCATGCACTCTTCCGGCACATCGGCCACCATCCGCTCAATAGGCTCGCAGAGCTTTCCGTCAATTTCCTTGGTCAGCACTCTGGGGGTGGATACGGAGAACTCATAGCCTTCCCGGCGCATGGTCTCCATCAGGATACTCAGATGCATTTCGCCCCGGCCTGCCACATTAAAGGAATCACTGCCCTGCTCGGTCACATGCAAAGACACATCCTTCAGCAGCTCCCGCTCCAGCCGATCCCGCAGCTGCCGGGAGGTGACAAACTTGCCCTCCTTGCCTGCAAAGGGAGAATCGTTCACCGCAAATGTCATTTCGATGGTGGGGTCGGAGATCTTCACAAAGGGCAGGGGCTCAAGTGTCTCGGGGGCGCACAGGGTTCTGCCGATGGTGATGTCCGCCATACCGGACAGGGCAACGATCTCACCGGCGGAGGCCTCTTGTACGGCAGATTTGCCCAGACCGTCGTAGGTATACAGAGCAACCACCTTGCCCTTTTGCTTCATCTCGGGATCGTGGTAATCGCAGATGGTCACTTCCTGGTTCACCCGGATGGTGCCCCGCTCCACGCGACCCACGGCGATTCGGCCCACATATTCATTATAATCAATGGAAGACACCAGCAGCTGCAGGGGCGCATCCTTATCGCCCTCCGGCGCGGGTACATAGTTTATAATGGTCTCGAACAGCGGCACAAGATCCGTGCCCATCTCATCGGGGCCGTAGGATGCGGTGCCCTGACGGCCGGAGCAGAAAACGGTGGGAGAGTTGAACTGCTCATCAGTGGCGTCCAGTTCCAGCAGCAGCTCCAGCACCTCGTCCATGACCTCGTGGACCCGGGCGTCGGGCTTGTCAACCTTGTTCACAGCCACAACGACCTTGTGACCCAGCTCCAGCGCCTTACCCAGCACGAACCGGGTCTGGGGCATGGGGCCTTCCGCGGCGTCCACCAGCAGGATGACGCCGTTGACCATTTTCAAAATACGCTCCACCTCGCCGCCAAAGTCCGCGTGGCCGGGGGTATCCACAATGTTGATCTTATAATCCTTGTACTGGACGGAGGTATTTTTGGCCAGAATGGTGATGCCCCGCTCCCGCTCCAGGTCACCGGAGTCCATCACCCGATCCTGGGTAGCCTGGTTCTCCCGGTAGATGCCGCCCTGCTTTAGTAGCTCGTCAACCAAAGTGGTCTTGCCATGGTCGACGTGGGCGATGATCGCAATATTACGAATATTCTCCTGATTTGCCATATTCGTGAAAGCCTTCTTTCTTCGTAAATATAAACTGCCTGTTTTCCTAATGTTACACTATACCACTTTCCTAAAATAAATGCAATCTTTTTGGCAATCTTCTACGAATTTTTGCCGTTCCGCCGGACAATAACGGCTTGACCGCCCGGGTTGTGTGTGATATGATATTAGACACAATCAGTATAATGCGGAACTGTAGCAAAAAGAGGAGTAACGGCCATGAAAAAAGCATTGAAAGTCGGCGCATCCTATGGACTTGTTCTGCTGATTGCCCTGATCATGGCAGTCAATTACCAGCTGTTTGTCTTTCCCAACAGCTTTGCTCCCGCCGGACTCAACGGTGTGTTTACCATGCTGCAGCATGTGGCGGGGTTTAAGCTCAGCTACGCATCCATTCTGCTGAATGTACCTCTGGCGGTGGCCGTCTGGTTTTTGTGCAGCAGGCCTATGGCGCTGCGGACACTGACCTATGTGGTGGCATTTTCCGGGTTTTTGATGCTCCTGGATCACATCGACCTGTCCGCCTTTGTCTATGCTACTACCATCAGCACTTTGCTTGGCCCTGTGGTGGCGGGTCTGATTGCCGGCTTTTGCGGCTATGTGATGCACCGGCTCAGCGGCTGTCTGGGCGGAACGGATTTTATTGCGGCGCTGATCCACAGATACAAGCCAAACTTTAATTTTTTCAATTTGATCTTTATCTTAAATGTTGCAGTGGCAGGCGTGTCCTACTTTGTCTATGACTACAAGATCGAGCCGGTGCTGCTGTGCATCATTTACAGCTATTTTTCCAGCAATGTCCGGGACAATATGAACCGGAAGTACCAGAGCGCTGTCCGGTGTGAGATTATCACCGAGCATCCTCAAGAGCTGGCAGATGACATTATCCACACCCTGCACCATACCGCCACCATGTTTGCCGGGCAGGGCATGTACTCTGGCAAGGACAAACAGATGCTGGTATGCGTGATCAATTCATCCCAGGTGATGGAGTTGACGAAGCTGGTGGCCCAATACCCCGGCAGCTTTGTGATCGTCAGCCATGTGAACCGTGTTATGGGCAACTTCAGGCGCCTGGACAGCCGGGGCAAGCCGGAGGGGGCGCTTTTCGACGGCGGCAGCCAATAATTAGGATATCCATAAATATACATTAACTTTACTATATGACAGGAGGAACCACCAATGGCTTACTACTATCCGGAACCCAGCCACACCTTCAGCGAGTATCTGCTGATCCCCGGCTACACTTCTGAAAACTGCATTCCTGCCAATGTGTCACTGCGGACACCGCTGACCAAGTATCGCAAGGGCGTGGAAGAGCCTGCCATCAGTTTGAATATTCCCATGACCTCTGCCATTATGCAGTCTGTGTCCAACGATTCTCTTGCCATCGCTTTGGCAAAGGAGGGCGGCCTGAGCTTCATCTTCGGCTCTCAGTCCATTGAATCCCAGGCGGCTATGGTTGCCCGGGTGAAGGGCTATAAGGCAGGCTTTGTGGTCTCCGCATCCAACCTGACCCCCGATGCCACATTGGCAGATGTGCTGGATCTGAAGGAGCGCAACGGCTTCTCCACCGTGGCCGTTACCGATGACGGTACTGCTAACGGGAAGCTGCTGGGTATCGTCACCAGCCGGGACTACCGTATTTCCCGTATGGAAGTCACCGAGAAGGTCAGCACCTTTATGACCCCCCGGGAGAAGTTGGTCACCGCCCCTGCGGACACCACCTTGAAGGCAGCCAACGATATCATCTGGGAGCACAAACTCAACAGCCTTCCCATCGTGGATGACAACGACCGGCTGATGTACTTCGTATTCCGGAAGGACTACGCCTCCCATAAGGCAAACCCCCAGGAGCTGCTGGATGACAAAAAGCGCTATCTGGTAGGCGCCGGCATCAACACCCGGGACTACGCAGAGCGTGTCCCCGCCCTGCTGGCAGCCGGTGCGGACTGCCTGTGTATCGACTCCTCCGAGGGTTATTCCTGCTGGCAGGCCAACACTATCGCATGGGTGCGTGAGCACTACGGCGATGATGTAAAGATCGGCGCAGGCAATGTGGTGGATCGTGACGGCTTCCGTTTCCTGGCTGAAGCAGGCGCGGACTTTGTGAAGGTTGGTATCGGCGGCGGCTCTATCTGCATCACCCGTGAGACCAAGGGCATCGGCCGTGGTCAGGCTACCGCCCTGATCGAGGTGGCAGCAGCCCGTGATGAGTACTTTAAGGAGACCGGCATCTATGTGCCCATCTGCTCCGACGGCGGTATTGTCCACGATTATCATATGACCCTGGCTCTGGCTATGGGCGCAGACTTTATGATGCTGGGCCGCTACTTTGCCCGGTTTGACGAATCTCCCACTCCCAAGGTTCTGGTGAATGGCTCCTACATGAAGGAGTACTGGGGCGAGGGCAGCAACCGCGCCCGGAACTGGCAGCGGGATGACTTGGGCGGCAACACCAAGCTGTCCTTCGAAGAGGGCGTAGACTCCTATGTAACTTACGCAGGCTCCCTGCACGACAATGTGGAAGCATCCCTGTACAAGGTCAAGTCCACCATGTGCAACTGCGGCGTGCTGACCATCCCCGATCTGCAGCGGGATGCAAGGATGACCCTGGTGTCCTCCGTGTCTATTGTGGAGGGCGGCTACCACGACGTCACCCTGCGCTCCACCTCTACGACAAAATAAGAGGGGAAATCATGTTTATTTATTATCAGAATTCCTTGCTGGCATCGGTTGTGAGCATCTTCGGTTGCTTAAGCATCCTTATGGTCTTGTTGGATATCGGACATACCGAGGAAAAGATTCTCCTTGGTGGCATTGGGATTGCTTTGCTCATTGCCGGAAAGCTCATCAGCAACAGAAAAGCCTTCAAAACCTGGTGGAAGCAGGTAGAAGAACTTAATCTGGAAGAAAAAATCCGAACCGATACGGCGGTCGCAAGGATGGTGTATTCCAAGAACCCCATCAGAGCGACCCTGAAAAAGATCGAAGAGCTGAATCCTGCCGCGGCGGAGATCATTCGCGAGGAAGACGACGAAGACTGATAAAAATGACCTTATGGGGCGTACGCCCTGTAAGGTCATTATTTTTGCTTGAGAAAACCGACGGTTTGTGCTATTGTGTATAAAGAAAAAGTATGCTATCATTCGGGGGCAAAGGAGAATGGCTTTGGATAATTACTTTCAGATGAACTTCACAGTGCAGCAAGTGAATGCCCTGTCCAGTCTGAGTCTGGCTCTTATGGGAGATGGGGTGTATGAGCTGATGTGTCGGGCATATTTGTGCGCCGCCGGCGACCAGACGGTGCTCAAGCTCCACAAGGATACCGTTGCGCTGGTGAAAGCCCCGGCCCAGGCGAAATTTGCCGACAAGCTGAAACCCCATTTAAGCGAAGAGGAGCTGGGATTTTTCCGCCGGGGCAAGAACGCCCATACCCGCCCCGCCCCCAAGGGCGCAACCCGGCTGGAGTACGCCAAAGCCACCGGACTGGAGGCCCTGTTTGGAGCGCTGTACCTGCTGGGCAGAACCGACCGGCTGAACGAACTGTTTGCCATCATAATGAAAGAGGACGAATAAATGGCCTTTGATGCATTCCTGTTGTCGGCGGTGCTCTCGGAGATCCGGGAGAAGACAACCGCCGGCCGCATTGAAAAAATCCACCAACCCAGCCGGGATACGGTGATTTTGCACTTGAAAAGTCCGGAAGGGCGGCAAAAGCTGCTGTTTGCCATGAATCCCACCGCCCCCCGGCTGCACCTGACCACCGCCAGCCCGGACAACCCTCCGGAGCCGCCCATGTTCTGTATGCTGCTGCGCAAGCACCTGTCCGGTGCCCGTTTGACAGAGGTAAGTCAGCCGCCGATGGAGCGCTGCGCCACCTTTACCTTCGACTGTATTGACGAGATGGGTGACCCGGTGCAAAAGAAATTGGTGGCGGAGCTGATGGGCAGGACCTGCAATCTGTATCTATTGGGTGCTGACGGGCGGATCATTGACTGCCTGCGGCGGGTGGGTCTGGATGAGACCGCCAAGCGCCCGGCGCTGCCGGGGATGTACTACCAGAGCCCAGAGCCTATTGAAAAGGCCGACCCGGCAGGGTTTGCCGATTATGAAGGCTTGCTGACCCAGCCGGGGGCAGATGTGCTGGCAGACCGGCTGATGGATACCTTTGGCGGTTTGTCGCCGTTGGTGTGCCGGGAGGCGGCACTGTTTGCCGCCGGGGATGTGGATGCCCGGGTGGAGGGAATGGATAGGCTTTCCGTGGCGGAAAAGCTGGAACAGTTCTTCCGGGAGAATCTGTCCCATCCCGCGCCCTACCTGTATACCGCCCCCGACGGCACACCCAAGCAGTTTGCGTTCTGCCCCATCCAGCAGTACGGCAGCTGCAGCCGGGTCGATAGTTTTTCGGCGCTGCTGGACGGGTTTTATACAGTGCGGGATCGGAAGGATGCCATGCGGCAGAAGAGCCAAAGTGTCCGCAAAACCGTGCAGAATCTGTGCCAGCGGCTGCAAAAAAAGCTGGTGATTCAGGAGAAAGAGTGCCTGGAGGCTATGGATCGGGAGCGGCTGCGGCAGCTGGGAGATATCCTTACCGCCAATCTGCACCGGATCCAGAAGGGTCAGACCACCGTCACGGTGCAGGACTTTTACGACGAGAACATGGGGGATATCCAGGTTGCCATCTCGCCCCTCCTCTCCCCTCAGCAGAATGCGGCCAAGTTCTATAAGGACTATGCCCGGATGAAGACTGCGGAAAAGGAGCTGACCCGGCAGATGGAGCTGGGACGGCAGGAACTGCAGTACCTGCAAAGTGTACTCTCAGAACTGAGCCGGGCGGAGACGGAGACAGAGCTGGAGGAAATCCGGCAGGAGCTGCAGGCCGGGGGTTATATCCGGCAGGACAGCGGAAAACGCCGGATCAAGCAGGGAAAGTTGCCGCCCATGAAATTCACCTCCACCGACGGCTATCCCATCTATGTGGGTCGCAACAACCGGCAGAATGATGAACTGACCTTCCAGCTGGCCCGAAAGGACGATCTTTGGCTGCACGCGTCCAAGGTTCACGGCAGCCATGTGATCATTGCCTGCGGCGGCACCACGCCCCCGGACGATACCATCACCCAGGCGGCCCAGCTGGCGGCGCACTATGCAGAAACTGCCGGCGGACAGAACATCCCGGTGGATGTGGTAGCGGTGAAGCTGGTGAAGAAGACCCCGGACAGAAAGCCCGGCATGGTCATCTACCACTCCCATCGCACCGTGATCGTCAATCCCTATAAAGAGATTGTAATCGACCCCCTCAACGCGGAGAAAAAAGCGGAAGAATAATAAGAACCCCTCCCTATGGCCGTTGTCATTGGGAGGGGTTTCTTGTTTGTTGGGGCGATTCACGAATCGCCCGCATGCGGAGAACTTTAGTTCATCGTCCCTTCTGCCCGGGCGAATAGCTGACCGATCCGCTGCCGCAGGGCCTCTGCCTCCGGGGTCTTGGCAGTGCCCTCCCGGTCGATCCAGTCAGCCGATGCCTGCTGGGCAGCCTTCAGGGTCTGCAGGTCGCAGCTTAAATTTGCCACCCGGAACACCGGCAATCCCGACTGCCGGGAGCCGAAGAAATCGCCGGGACCCCGCAGCCGCAGGTCTTCCTCAGCGATTTGGAAGCCGTCGGTGGTTTTACACAGGGCTTTCATCCGCTGGAGGGTGTCGGGGTTTTTGTTGTGGGAGGTGAGGATGCAGTAGCTTTTCGCCTGTCCCCGACCCACTCGTCCCCGTAGCTGATGCAGCTGGGAAAGGCCGAACCGGTCGGCATCCTCGATAACCATCAAGGTGGCGTTGGGCACATCCATACCCACCTCGATCACCGTGGTGGCCACCAAGACATCTGCCTTGCCTGCGGCAAAATCTGCCATAATGGCCTCTTTTTCGCTGCCCTTCATCTGCCCGTGAAGAAGCCCCACCCGCAAGTCAGGGAACACCGCTTGCTGGAGGGTTTCCGCCCAGGTTTCGGCAGCCTTTAGGTTCAGCGCCTCGTTTTCCTCTACCGCCGGGCACACCACAAAGCATTGATGCCCCTCGGCCACCTGTTTGCGGATGAAAGCATTGATTCTGGGGCGGTAGCTTTCGTTTACCAGGAAGGTATCCACATTTTTCCGTCCAGGAGGCAGCTCGTTGATGATGGATACAAGACG
>JAZNRW010000059.1:0-14763 GCA_045590835.1 Faecousia sp. | reverse complement strand
AATCTGCTCAGTGGGAACGATCACTGCGCCGAACTCCTCGGCAGCCTTCTCAGCGATAGCCTTGTTGGAGCGGTTGGCAACGATCAGCTTGGCGCCGGACTGATGTAGCAGACGGCACAGGTCATAGCCGACCTTGCCCAGGCCCTGCACTGCAATGGTCAGACCCTCCAGGTCGTCCCGGCCCAGCGCTACCTTAGCAGTGGCTCTGATGCCCTGCCATACGCCGCGAGCGGTGAAGGGAGAGGGGTCGCCGCTGTTCTGAGGCAGGCCGCAGATGTGATTAGTCTTACGGAGCATCACCAGCGCGTCGTCACAGGTGGTGTTTACGTCCTCAGCGGTAATGTAATCGCCGCCCAGATTGTTAACGGCCTCGCCGAAAGCCTCGAACATAGCCTCGGTCTTCATGGAGGGGTCAGCAATGATAACGCCCTTACCGCCGCCGTGGGGCAGCCCGGCAACCGCGTTCTTGTGGGACATACCCCGGGACAGACGCAGAACATCAAACAGAGCATCGTCGTAGGATGCATAGGGGAACAGACGGCAGCCGCCGATAGCGGGGCCCAGGTTGGTGTTATGCACAGCGATAATTGCCTTCAAGCCGGCCTTTTCGTTGTTGACAAACAGGACTTTTTCATGGCGATAATTACTCATTTCGGTCATTGCATTCATAAATAGTTTCCTCCTAAATGTTATTTATAATTCTTACCCAGTGCAAGAGCCTTTTGGTTCAGCTCCACCAGGGCAGCTTTCTTGGGGGGGACCAACTTGGCAACCACATCATCGGTGCCGGCAAAGGACAGCACCGGATGGTTCTCCAGCAGGTGGCCTACGATGATCATATTGGCCAAGGTGGCAATTCCTGCGTCCTTTGCCATCTGGGTAGCCGGGATGTAGAACACTTCCACATCGGTACGCTCCACCTTCACATCGATCAGGGCGGAGTCCACATAAACCTGGCCGCCGGGAACCACGGTATCCACATACTTCTGCAAGGACGGCAGGTTCATTGCGATCAGTACATCCGGCTGGGTGATGATGGGTGAGCCGATGGCCGTGTCGGACAGGATCACATTACAGTTGGCGGTACCGCCGCGCATTTCAGGGCCGTAAGAGGGCAGCCAGGAGACCTGCAGGTCTTCCATCAGGCCCTTGTAGGCCAGGAACTTACCGGCAAACAGGATACCCTGTCCGCCGAAACCGGCAATCAGAATCTGAGTTGTTTTCATAATTACTCAGCCTCCTTTGCTGCGGTTCTGTCCTTGTAAACGCCGATGGGATAGTAGGGCAGCATGTCGCTCTCTACCCATTCCAGGGCCTGCTGGGGGGGCATACCCCAGTTGGTGGGACAGGCGGAAACCACTTCCACCAGGCTGAAGCCCTTGCCCTCGATCTGGTTCTGGAAGGCCTTCTTGATGGCCTTCTTGGCGTTCTTCACATTCTTCACATTGTTGACCGCCACACGGGTGATGTACTCGGGACCCTCCAAAGTAGCCAGCATCTCGCAGACCTTAATGGGCCAGCCGCAGTGATTCACATCACGGCCGTAGGGGGAGGTCTGGGTCACCTGGCCGGGCAGGCTGGTGGGCGCCATCTGGCCGCCGGTCATGCCGTAAATGGCATTGTTGACGAAGATCACGGTGATGTTCTCGTTTCTGGCAGCGGAATGGACGGTCTCTGCCATACCAATGGAGGCCAGGTCGCCGTCACCCTGATAGGTGAAGACCACATTCTCCGGGCGGCAGCGCTTGATACCGGTGGCCACCGCAGGGGCTCTGCCGTGGGCAGCTTCGATCATATCACAAGCAAAGTAGTCGTATGCCATAACCGCGCAGCCAACAGGGGCCACGCCGATGGCCTTGCCCTCAATGCCCAGTTCGTCCATGACCTCTGCCACCAGACGGTGGATAATGCCGTGGGGGCAGCCGGGGCAGTAGTGGAGCACTGCATCGGTCAGCGCCTTGGGTTTTTCAAATACAACTGCCATAATCAGTACGCTCCTTTCTGGGCATTTCGGATGCTCTGCAGCACCTCATCGGGGCTGGGGATCATACCGCCGCAGCGGTTACACAGGCCAACAGGCTTCTTGCAGCCGGTGGCCAGACGGATATCTTCGATCATCTGACCCATACTCAGCTCCACGCTGATAAAGCCCTTTACCTTTTCAGCTGCCGCTGCCAGCGCCTTGGTGGGGAAGGGCCACAGGGTGATGGGCCGGATCAGACCCACCTTGACGCCCTCTGCCCGGGCGGCAGCTACCGCATTCTTGGCAACACGGGAGGCGATACCGAAGGCCACCACGCAGTACTCTGCGTCGTCCATCATGTACTCTTCCCACATGGGTTCGTTCTCTTCCACGATCTTGTACCGCTGGTATCGCTCAAAGTTCTTCACTTCCAGCTCATCGGGCTTTAAGTACAGGGAGTTAACGATATTATGCTTTCTTTCACAGTTGGTGCCGGTGAGGGCCCAGGGCTTTTCGTAGGTTTCGATTTGAGCATCCTCGAAGGAGATGGGCTCCATCATCTGACCGATGGTGCCGTCTGCCAGGATCATGGCGGTCATCAGATACTTATCCGCCAGATTGAAACCCTTGATAGTCAGGCTTGCCATCTCCTGCACGGAGGCAGGTGCCAGCACGATCATCCGGTAGTCACCGTGACCGCCGCCCTTGGTTGCCTGGAAATAGTCGGACTGGGAAGGCTGAATGCCGCCCAGGCCCGGGCCGCCACGCTGGACATTTACCACAAAGGCAGGAATATCGGAGCCTGCGATATAGCTCAGGCCCTCCGCCTTCAGGGAGATTCCGGGAGAGGAGGAGGAGGTCATTACCCGCATGCCTGCTGCAGCTGCGCCGTAGACCATATTGATAGAGGCGATCTCACTTTCCGCCTGCAGGAACACACCGCCGATCTTGGGCATTTTCTTTGCCATATAGGCGGCGATCTCCGTCTGGGGGGTGATGGGATAGCCGAAGTAGTGGCGGCAACCGGCCCGGATTGCAGCCTCTGCAATGGCCTCGTTGCCCTTCATCAGTACTCTTTCTGCCATGATGTACCTCCTTACTTCTCCACAGTGATGATGCAGTCAGGGCACATGGTGGCGCAGAAGGCGCAGCCGATGCACTTTTCCTGATCGGTCATCACCGCAGGGGAATAGCCTTTCTTATTGATCTTGTCGGTGGCAATGGCCAAAATACCCTTGGGACAGGCATTGACACACAGGCCGCAGCCCTTACAAAGATCCGTGTTGAATGTTACGTTTGCCATTGGGGTTTTCCTCCTTCGTGGTGTCGTTATCCCCACAGAGGCCGCGGCTGCGGCTTCTGGGACGGTAAATCAAAGTATTTTTCCTGCAGCTGCAGGGGGAGCACATTGGGAAGTTGGGTAAGCTCTGCTGCCACATCCGCCCGGGCGGTGGTCAGCCACAGGGGCAGGCCGGACAGTTTGCTCAGCTGCTCCATATACGGAATGGAGTCCAGCACCGTCTGGGGCGTGGTCTCTGCCGCCAGATTGCTGTTGTTGATGATGCAGGTAAACTTCAGGTGGCAGGCGGTCTCAATCTCCCTCATCACTTCCAGCGCCTCCTCCGGCGTCCGGGTCAGAGGCCGGTAGCAGTTGGCCACAAAGGCCATCCGGTAGTTACCTTCCTCCAGAATATAGGGGGTGTACCGGCCCAGAGCGTAGGCGCCCCGGTCGTCACCACCGATGTCCATAATGCCGTAGATACTTTTGTCCTGCACCAGCCGGTAGCCTTCCGCCGGCAACGCCGGCAGATCCACATTGGTATTGGCATACTGGGGGGAGATCAGCTCCACGCCTGCTTTCGACAGCTCCTTTGCGCTGTCGGCGGTACGGAAATAGGGATTGACAATATCCAGGTCGCCGATGCATACCTTCTTCCCCTCTTTTGCCAGGGCGATGGCATAGTTCACGGCGATATTTGTCTTGCCGCTGCCGTAATGGCCGGCAAAGAGCGTTAGCCTTTTATGTTCCATAAATCCTCCTCGTGAGGCCGCCTTGTGCAAAGGGGGCTCCGCGAAGCGGTGGGGGATTGCAAATTCACAACCCCTCCGCCCCTGCGGGGCACCTCCCCTTACACAGGAGAGGCTTTAGATACGCGTATTTATAGCTTCTTTCTGATGATCTTGCCGCTGGTGGTCTTAGGCAAGCTCTCCCGGAACTCCACGATTCTGGGATACTTATAGGGAGCAGTACGCTGCTTCACATAATCCTGAATGTCCTTACGGAGCTGGTCGGTGCCCTTAAAGTCCTTCACCAGCACGATGCTGGCCTTGACCACCTGGCCTCTGACCTCATCGGGGGCAGCGGACACGCCGCACTCCAGCACATAAGGCAGCTCCATAATGACATTTTCAATTTCGAAGGGTCCGATCCGGTAGCCGGAGGACTTGATCACATCGTCAGCCCGGCCCACATACCAGTAGAAGCCATCCTCGTCCATCCAGGCCAGGTCTCCGGTGTGATAGTAGCCTTCATGCCAGGTCTCCGCAGTAACCTCGGGACTGCCCTCATAGGCATAGGCAAGGCCGCAGGGCAGACCCTTGCTGATATCGATACAGATTTCGCCGGTCTCGCCCCGGTCAACAGGCTTGCCTTCGCTGTCCAGCAGCTGCACATTGTACAGGGGCACAGGCTTACCCATAGAACCCAGCTTGTGGGCAGAACCCACCAGATTGCCGATGATCAGGGTGCTTTCGGACTGGCCGAAGCCTTCCATAATATCCAAACCCGTAGCATTTTGGAACTGGCGATAGACCTCGGGGTTCAGCGCTTCGCCTGCGGTGGATGCATGCTGAATGGAGCTTAGGTCGAAACGGCTCAGATCCTGCTTGGCCAGCATCCGGTACATGGTAGGCGGCGCGCAGAAGGTGGTGATGCCGTACTGGGCAAACTTGGGCAGGATCTGCTCCGCGTCAAACCGGTCAAAGTCATAGACGAACAGACCTGCTTCACAAAGCCACTGGCCGTAGAGCTTGCCCCACATGGACTTGGCCCAACCGGTATCGGAAATGGTCAGGTGCAGGCCGTCGGGACGGACACCGTGCCAGTACTTGGCGGTGATGAAGTGGCCCAAAGGATATTTATAATTGTGGGCAGCCAGCTTGGGATAGCCGGAGGTGCCGGAGGTGAAGAACATGAGCATGGGATCATTGCCACAGGGAGCATCCTCTGTTCTTGCAAAGTGGGAGCTGAAGAGGGTGTATTCCTCGTTAAAGTTGTGCCAGCCCTCCCGGCTGCCGCCCACAAGGAGCTTATGCTCCAGCATAGGACTCTTAGCCGCAGCCGCGTCCACCGCATCCGCCACATCGCCGTCTGCAGTACACAGGATCGCCTTGACCTTACCGGCGGCAAAGCGGTAGGTAAAGTCCTTCTCCAGCAGCTGGTTGGTGGCGGGAATGGCCACAGCGCCCAGCTTGTGCAGACCCAGCACCGCAAACCAGAACTGGTAGTGGCGCTTGAGCACCAGCATCACCCGGTCGCCCCGTTTGATACCCAAGGACTTAAAGTAGTTGGCAGCTCTGGCAGATTCCTTCTTCATATCCTGGAAGGTAAACGTCCGCTCGGTGCCGTCCTGGGAAATATGTAGCATAGCCCGGCGTTCCGGCTTTTCTTTTCCCAATTTATCGATCACATCGAAGGCAAAGTTGAACTTATCTTCATTTTTGAAAGCGATGGCGGTCAAATTGCCCTCGGCGTCCTCGGTGGGAATAATGAAGTCATGATAAACACGGCGCTGGGCATCGGCGCTCTGCTTCTTGGTTGCGGGGGTGGCCACGGCGGCTGTTTGCTCGCCCTCCCGGGCAGCAGAATTGCTCAGCACGATGGCATAGAAGGCGCAGTCCTCGCCACCTACGGCAATCATGCCGTGGGGGGTGGCGGAATCATAATAAATGCAGTCGCCGGGATTCAGGATTTCGCTGTGACCGCCGATCTGGATCTTCATCTGGCCCCGGATCACAATATCGCATTCCTGCCCTTGGTGGGTGACCATCTCGATATCTTCCTGCTCGGCGCCTTCCCGGTAGGCAATCTCCATATACAGCGGCAGAGCGATGCGGTTGCGGAAGTCTGCAGCCAGGTTGTAGCCTACCATATGGTGGGCTTCCTCGATCCGCTGACCCTGTCCCTTCCGGGTCAGAGCATAGGACTGCAGCTTGGGGCTGCGGCCCTCCAGCAGGTCGCCCATGTCCACGCCGAAGCTCAAGGTACACCGGTACAAAAAGGCGATACTTAAGTTCCGGTTGCCGGCCTCACATTCCAGATATTCCTCCACGCTCAGATCCGTGCGGCGGGCCATTTCCTCTACGGAAATACCCGTAATTTCCCGTAGTTCCCGGATTCTGCGGGCAGTTTCTTGAATTTTCAGGATCTCACCTGTCATCTGATAGTCCATAAACGCACCTCACAATATGCAAAAAGCCCGTCTCAAAGGCTTGATTCCTTGAGACGAGCTGTTTATGCAACCCGCGGTACCACTCAAATTGCATCCGCCTTACGGCGGTATGCCACTTATCGGGCGCGAAAGCGTCCTAAGCCTTAACGCAGGCCAATGCGGGGAGGTTCTACCGGCTGACGCCCTCTTCCTCCCGGCTCCGGAGTGACACGCCGTACACATCTGTCGTGACTTTCACCAAACGCCACTTCTCTGTGGGCAGATGCTCTGCGGCGACTCTCCATCGTTGCCTTTTATAATATATGGAATCATACCATTTTTTCTATATGGTTGTCAACTGTTTACAGCTTGTTGCGAATAATTTTTCCGCTGATGGTCTTGGGCAGTTCCTTCCGGAATTCTACGATCCTGGGGTACTTATAAGGCGCTGTGTGGTTCTTTACATAGGTCTGGATCTCTTTCTTCAGTTCCTCTGTTCCCTCTGTGCCGGGAACCAGCACGATACACGCCTTAACCACCTGGCCTCTGACCTCGTCCGGAGCGGCGCAAACACCGCACTCCAGCACATAAGGCAGCTCCATAATGGTACTTTCGATCTCGAAGGGTCCGATCCGGTAGCCGGAGGATTTGATCACATCGTCGGCCCGACCCACATACCAGTAGTAGCCGTCCTCATCCCGCCATGCCAAGTCTCCCGTGTGGTACATACCGTCGTGCCACACTGCGTCGGTGGCTTCCTGATTGCGATAGTAACCAAGGAACACCCCACAGGTAGGCTTGGGATCGGTGCGGATAACGATCTCGCCGTTGACACCATCCTCCACCGGATTTCCGTCGGCATCCACAATGTCGATGCCGTAACCGGGTACGGGCTTGCCCATAGCGCCGGGCTTGATCTCCGCGCCGTAAAGATTTGCAATGCCCAGGGTCATTTCGGTCTGGCCGAAGCCTTCGTGGATCCGCAGGCCGGTGGCCTTCTCAAACTGATAGAACACCTCGGGATTCAGCGCCTCGCCGGCGGTGGTTGCGTGGTGGATAGAGGAAAGATCGTACTTACTCAGGTCCTGCTTGATCAGCATACGGTACATGGTAGGCGGCGCGCAGAAGGTGGTAATGCCGTACTTTGCAAACATCGGCAGGATCTTCTCCGCGTCAAACCGGTCAAAGTCGTAGGTGAATACTGCGCCCTCGCACAGCCACTGACCGTAGAGCTTACCCCACAGAGCTTTGCCCCAGCCGGTTTCAGAAATAGTAAAATGCAAGCCGTCCCGTTCACACAGGTGCCAATATTTGGCAGTGAC
The DNA here is from genome assembly GCA_045590835.1 of Faecousia sp. Taxonomy (GTDB): domain Bacteria; phylum Bacillota; class Clostridia; order Oscillospirales; family Oscillospiraceae; genus Faecousia. The sequence goes on along the minus strand of JAZNRW010000059.1, from coordinate 7,048 downwards.
ATAGTGGCCCAGCGCATATTTATAGGAGTGGGTGGCCATCTTGGGATAGCCGGTGGTGCCGGAGGTGAACAGCATCAGCATGGGATCGCTGCCGCAGGGAGCATCCTCTGCTCGGGTGTAGCGGCGGCTGAACAGGCTGTATTCCTCGTTGTAATTGTGCCAACCCTCCCGGCTGCCGCCAACCAGGATCTTGGTCAGGTTCATACCGGCGGACTTTTCCGCCAGTTCTATCTGCTCGGCAGTATTGCCGTCGGCAGTACACAAAACCGCGCTCACATCTGCGGCCTGGAAGCGGTAGACAAAATCGTGCTCCATCAGCTGATTGGTAGCGGGGATCGCAATTGCGCCAAGCTTATGCAGACCCAAGATCGCAAACCAGAACTGATAGTGGCGCTTGAGTACCAGCATCACCCGGTCGCCCCGCTTAATGCCCAGAGACTTAAAGTAGTTGGCGCTCTGGGAGGAGGCATCCTTCATATCCTTAAAGGTAAAGCGCCGCTCGGTCATGTCATTTGCCACATGGACCATAGCCAGCTTCTCCGGCTCCCGACGGGCAATGGCGTCTACCGTATCAAAAGCAAAGTTATAGCGCTCGGTATCCGAGAAGGAAAGTCCCTGCATAACGCCGTTCTCGTCTTCTTGCGCGGTGACAAACTGATTGCACAGCAGCACCTGCTCCTGCTTACCCTTGCGGCTTCTGCCAATGTACAAAGGCTTGTCGGTGGTGTCGGACGCCATGATCACAGACAGGAATACGCTGTCCTGCCCGTCGATGGCGATCATACCGTGGGGCGTAGAAGATTTGTAGAAAATACTGTCGCCTTCCCGCAGGGTCTCCTCGTGGTCACCCACCCTAATGCGAATCGCGCCCTTGATCACCAGGTTAAATTCCTGACCGGCGTGGGTGGTGGTGTGAATGGGCTTATTCTGCAGTTCTTCAGAGTATTGATAGGTGACCCAGTAGGGGGTTGCCAGTTTCTGACGGAACATAGGGGCCATATCCTGAATGGTGATGCCATCTTCACTGGCTGTCACCAGACCCTTGCCCCGGCGGGTAACGGTGTAGCCGCTGAGCTTTGCGCTCTGGCCTTCCAGCAGAACGGTGATCTCAATACCAAACACCTTGGCGCACTTATGCAGGAAGGTAAACGGCAGGTCGACAGAGCCGGATTCATACTGGTGATAAATTTCTTCACTTACCTCCGTCTGCTCAGCCATCTTCTGCATGCTGTAGCCCAAAATCTCTCGCATACCTCTGATACGAGTTGCAATGTCCATAAGTTGTGTAGAGGTATTCGTGTTGGCCATGGTGAGATCTCCTTTCTCATAAAAAATTAGAAAACAAAAAACGCCCCAAGAAACAATGTTCTTGAGACGAGTAAAGCATACCCGCGGTACCACTCAATTTGCGGCTGCGCGCCGCCACTTCAGACTCCAATAAGCCCTATCCTTTAACGCAGGCAAACGGGAGAAACTTACTGACGGAACCTGTTCAGTCCTCCGGCTCGGAAGGGATAAGTCTTATGGAGCGCCCATTATCGGTTTGCACCAGCCACCGATTCTCTGAAAATACGCGATCCGACCGTCTTCGTCAAAGCCTTTTCAATATTGACTATAGTCTATCATGTCCTCGCAAGAAAGTCAAATGTTTTTCTACCAAAGAATCTTTCGATTTCCGTATCCATTTTTGTGCAATTTCGCAAAAGTAATTCTTTGAGAATATTTTTATTGACAAATCCCGGAATTTATGGTTAAATGCGTACATATACCAAATGACTTTGACGGAAAATTCGCTCCTTTTGGATGCTCCAGAGAGCCGGCGGTTGGTGCAAGCCGGCGCGGATGAATCGAGCGATCTGATTCCTGAGTCGGTCTTGCAAAAGCTGCGGCAAGTAGTGGGACCCGGTTTCCCCCGTTACCGGGATAGGGCTTGTTAGAGCCCGATGAGAGATTCTCCGCTGGGAGAATAATCAGGGTGGTACCGCGAATGTATTTTCGTCCCTGAGGCTATATGCCTCGGGGACTTTTTTATTTGTAAGGAGATGCGCATAATGGTAAAGATCAGTGATATGACGATGAAGCAAGCCGCAGAGGGTTTCTCCCTCTCCTTCAAAGAGAAGATCGAGCTGGCAAAGCAGCTGGATAAGCTGGGGGCAGATGTGATCGAGCTGGAGGGTTTGTCCGGATCCCGAACCGACGCCCTGCGGGTCAAGTCCATCGCCTCCATCGTTGCCGACAGCCAAGTGGCTGTGCCTGTAGCGCTGGATCCGGACGCCGTTACCGCCACTTGGGCTGCCCTGCAGCAGGCAAAGCACCCCCGGCTTCAGGTCTGCGCGCCGGTAAGCTCCGTACAGATGGAGTACCTGTACCATAAAAAACCCGATGCCATGCTGTCGGCTATTTCCGAGACGGTTTCTGCCTGCGCTGCTCTGTGCGATACGGAGTTTGTGGCGGAGGACGCCACCCGCAGCGAGCCGGCGTTTTTGTATAAGGCCATTGACGCCGCCATCTCTGCCGGTGCGAAAACTGTTACCGTCTGGGATACCGCCGGCACCATGCTGCCGGGAGAGTTCTCCGCATTTATTGCTGTCCTTTTAGAGGCTGTTCCTGCCCTGTCCTCGGTGACCTTGGGCATAGGCTGCGCCAACACCCTGTCTATGGCAGACAGCTGCGCCATCGCTGCCCTGCTGCAGGGCGCAGGGGAGGTGAAGGCTGCCGCCTATCCCCTTGATTGCCCCAGCCTTGCCAATTTGGCCCGGGTCATCGCCGCCAAGGAGGATACCTTCGGCGCGGGAATCGGAATCCGTGTGCATCAGCTCAGCCGGGCTATGGATCAGATCACTTGGATGTGCCAGGCCGGACACAGCAAGACCTCTGTCTTTGATAGCAGTGTCCAGGAGGATTCCGGTATGTATCTGACCGCCCACGACGATCTGGCGGGTGTTACCCGCGCCGTGGAGATGTTGGGCTATGACCTGTCCGAGGAAGACTACATCAAGGTATTTGACGCATTCCAAGCCATTGCCGCCAAGAAAGACCAGGTCAGCATTAAGGAGCTGGATGCCATCGTGGCCTCTGCTGCTATGCAGGTGCCCCCCACCTACAAGCTGGATACCTATGTGATCACCTCCGGCAATACCGTTTCCGCCACCGCCCACATGAAGCTTTTCAAGCACGATACGCCTATGGAAGGCGTGTACCTGGGTGACGGCCCCATCGATGCGGCTTTTCTGGCCATTGAGCGAATCACCGGCCGGCACTACGAGCTGGACGATTTCCAGATTCAGGCCGTTACCGAGGGTAGAGAGGCTATGGGTCAAACTGTGGTGAAGCTGCGCTCCGAGGGCAAGGTCTATTCCGGTCGGGGTATTTCCACCGATATTGTGGGCGCCAGTATCCACGCCTACCTAAGCGCACTGAATAAAATCGTCTACGAGGAGGAAGAAGTATGAAGCTGTCCTTTTCCACCCGTGGCTGGCCCAACTTAAGCTGGGAGGAAATGCTGGAGACCGCTCTTGATATGGGATTTTCCGGCGTGGAAGTCTATAACCTGCCCAAGTGCAATCCCCTGCTGGACAAAGGCGGCCCGTTCCACAAGTATCAGTCCGCCGCCACCGTCCGCCACCTAAATGAGAAGAAGCTTTCTATCCCGTGCTTCGATACCTCCTGCGACCTGTCCTCCGACGACACCGCCGAAGAGGCACTGATGAATCTATTGGAGGTGGCAAGCAATGTGCGGGTGCCCTATGTGGTGGCCTGCGCCCTGTGTGATGCCGAAGACTTGGTAAAGGCACGGCTTTCCCGACTCCTTACCAAAGCGGAAGAGCTGGAGGTCGTCCTTCTGATCAAGACCAGCGGCATCTATGCCGACACCGCCCGGCTGCGGGCCATGATGGACGAGTTTGCCAGTGACTGTCTGGGCGCTTTGTGGGATGTGCATCACCCCTACCGGGATTTTGGAGAGTCCGGGGATACCACCATTAAGAACCTTGGCAATTATGTCCGCCATGTGCATTTGCGGGACTCCGACGATACCGGCGCTTACCAGCTCATCGGCGAAGGCACACAGCCCATTGACGATGTGATGCGGGCCCTGTCCTCTGTGAACTACGACGGCTTTATCTCTCTGGAGTGGAAGCCGGAGTGGATGGAGGATCTGCAGGACCCGGAGGTCATCTTCCCCTACTTTGTCAACTATATGAGCCGGTTCCACTCCACCCGGGGTATGAAAAAAAACCTGTATTTCAACCATGACGGCTCCGGTCAGTACATCTGGAAAAAAGACGAGCTGATCGACCTGACCTTCTCCCAAGTGCTGGACCGGGTGGCTGCGGAGTTCCCGGATCAGTACTGCTTTAAGTACACCACTTTGGACTATACCCGCACCTACGCCCAGTTCCGGGAGGATGTGGACCGGTTTGCCCGGGCGCTGGTCTCCCTGGGTGTAAAAGCCGGCAGCAAGGTAGCCATCTGGGCCACCAATGTGCCTGCCTGGTACATCACCTTCTGGGCCACCGTAAAGCTGGGCGCGGTGCTGGTTACCGTAAACACCGCCTATAAGATCCACGAAGCGGAATATCTGCTCCGCCAGTCTGACACCCACACCTTGGTGATGATCGACTCCTGCCTGGACTCCAACTATGCCCAGATCATCAATGCGCTATGCCCGGAAATGGCATCTGCCAAACCCGGTGACCCCCTGCACTGCAAGCGGCTGCCCTTCCTGCGGAATGTGATCACCGTGGGCTTCAAGCAGCCCGGCTGTCTGACCTTTGACGAGGCTATGGCAAGATACCAGCTGGTCAGCCGGGAGCAGGTGGCCCGGATGGCTGCTGCCGTCCGCCCGGACGATGTGTGCAATATGCAGTACACCTCCGGCACCACCGGTTTTCCCAAGGGTGTTATGTTAACTCACTACAATGTGGTCAACAACGGCAAGTGTATCGGCGACCGGATGGGTCTTTCCACCGCCGACCGGATGATGATTCAAGTACCGATGTTCCACTGCTTCGGTATGACCCTGTCTATGACCTCCTCCATGACCCACGGCACTACTATGTGTCCTATGCCCTATTTCTCCGCTGGCTCTTCTCTTGCGTGCATCAACCAGGAAAAGATCACCGTGTTTAATGGCGTGCCCACTATGTTCATTGCTATGTTTAATCATCCGGATTACCGGAAGACCGATTTTTCCCATATGCGCACCGGTATTATGGCCGGCGCAGGCTGTCCTCCGGAGTTGATGCGCCGGGCCGCGCAGCCGGATGAGATGCATATGTACGGCATTGTCAGTGTATACGGACAGACCGAATGCGCCCCCGGTAATACCATGAGCGCGTGGACAGACTCCTTGGAGGTGCGTACCGAAACTGTTGGCTACGCCTTCCCCCATGTGCAGTGTAAGATCCTCGATCCGGCGACCGGCTTGGAAGTAGGCCCCGGGGTAAACGGTGAATTCTGCGCCAAGGGCTACAACACCATGAAGGGCTACTACAAAATGCCCCAGGCAACCAAGGACACCATTGATGCCGACGGCTGGCTCCATTCCGGCGACTTGGCCTGCAAGGACGCCGACGGCAATGTGCGGATCACCGGCAGACTGAAGGATATGATCATCCGGGGCGGCGAGAACATCTACCCCAAGGAGATCGAGGAATTCATTTACACCCATCCCAAGGTAAAGGATGTACAGGTGATCGGCGTGCCGGATAAGAAGTACGGCGAGGAGATCATGGCCTGCATCGTGCTGAAAGAGTCCGGCTCTATGACCACCGAGGAGATGCTCTCTTACATTAAGGCCAGCATGGCCCGGCACAAGGTGCCCAAGTACATCGAGTTTGTGGACGCGTTCCCCATGAACGCCGCCGGCAAGGTGCTCAAGTACAAAATGCGGGAAGATGCCGCCAAGCGGCTGGGTCTCACCGGCGACGGCGCAGACACCGCAAGCAATTCCCCCATATAACAAAAAACACGCCGCATCTGATTGATGCGGCGTGTTTTGATTTTTTAGAATTTGCACTTTTCAGCGATGTAAGCTTTCAGCTCTGCGATGGGCACACGAACCTGCTCCATGGTATCACGGTCACGAACGGTGACGCAGTTGTCGGCCTCGGTGGTATCATCGCCCACGGTCTGGAAGTCCACGGTGATACACAAGGGCGTGCCGATCTCGTCTTCCCGGCGGTAGCGCTTGCCGATAGAACCGGCATCGTCAAAGTCCACCATAAAGTCCTTCCGCAGCTCTCTGTAGATCTCCTCAGCCTTGGGAGCGAGCTTCTTGCTCAAAGGCAGCACAGCGGCCTTGAAGGGAGCCAGAGCCGGGTGCAGGCGCAGCACAGTACGCACATCGTCCTTGCCGTTCTTATCCTGACCCACCACTTCCTCGTCATAGGCTTCACACAGGAAGGCCAGCGCCACACGGTCGCAGCCCAGGCTGGGCTCGATGACGTAGGGAATGTAGTGCTCGTTTCGCTCCTGGTCGAAATAGGTCAGCTTCTTGCCGGAGGCCTCCTGATGGCGGCCCAGATCGTAATCGGTGCGGTCGGCGATGCCCCACAGCTCGCCCCAGCCGTTGCCGAAGGGGAACTGATACTCAATGTCGGTAGTAGCTCGGGAGTAGAAGGCCAGCTCTGCGGGATCGTGGTCACGCAGCCGCAGGGAGTCTTCCTTGATTCCCAGGGAGATCAGCCAGTTCTTGCAGAAGTCCTTCCAGTAGGCAAACCACTCCAGGTCGGTGCCCGGCTGGCAGAAGAATTCACACTCCATCTGCTCAAATTCCCGGGTGCGGAAGGTGAAGTTACCCGGGGTGATCTCATTCCGGAAAGCCTTACCCACCTGGCAGACGCCGAAGGGCAGCTTCTTCCGGGTGGTGCGCTGAATGTTATCGAAGTTGACGAAGATACCCTGTGCGGTCTCGGGACGCAGGTAGGCGATGGAGGAGGAGTCCTCGGTGACGCCGATCTTGGTCTGGAACATCAGGTTAAAGTTCCGGATGGAGGTAAAGTGATGCTTGCCGCAGTTGGGGCAGACCACATCCTCATGCTCCTCG
>JAZNRW010000058.1:0-7904 GCA_045590835.1 Faecousia sp. | reverse complement strand
CTTGTAGTCGATCACGGTATCCAGCAGCCGCTCGGGGATACAGCCGCCGGAGGGGCCGCCCATCTGGACTGCCTTGAAGGACTTGCCGACCCGGTCACCGCCGCCGATGCCGAAGATTACGTCCCGCAGGGTCTTGCCCATGGGGATCTCCACCAGGCCGCCCTTGCAGATCTTACCGGTCAGGGCGAACACCTTGGTGCCCTTGCTGGTCTCGGTACCCATTGCGGAGAATGCGGCGCCGCCGTTGTTCATAATCCAACCTACGTTGGCGAAGGTCTCAACATTGTTGATATTGGAGGGAGCGTCCATATAACCCTTCTGTGCGGGGAAAGGAGGCTTCAGACGAGGCATACCGCGCTTGCCTTCCAGAGACTCGATCAGAGCAGTTTCCTCACCGCAGACGAATGCGCCTGCGCCGGCCTTGATCCGCATATCGCAGGAGAAGCCGGTGCCCAGAATGTTCTGGCCCAGCAGGTTTGCCTGCCGTGCCTGCTCAATGGCCCGGGTCAGGTTGACGATAGCCAGAGGATACTCAGCACGGACATAGACGATCATCTCGGAAGCGCCGATGGCGTAAGCGCCGATCAGCATACCTTCGATCAGATTGTGGGGGTCGGACTCGATAACAGCACGGTCCATGAATGCGCCGGGGTCGCCCTCGTCAGCATTACAGATCAGGTACTTGGGTTCGCCGGTGCTCTGACGGGCCGCATTCCACTTAAACCAAGTGGGGAAGCCGGCGCCGCCACGGCCGGCAAGACCGGAGATCTTGATCTCCTCGATGACCTGCTCGGGGGTCATGGTGGTCAGCACCTTACGCAGGCCTTCGTAGCCGTCATTGGCGCAGTAGTCTTCCAAAGAGGTGGGGTCGATCAGACCGCAGTGCCGCAGGGCAATACGGGTCTGCTTGGACAAAAATTCTGCATCCTCGTCCTTAATAGTGATGCTGTCTACCTTGCTCATGTCGCCGGTACGGGCAGCTTCCACGATTGCCTCTGCATCTGCAGAGCTTACCCGCACCAGACGGCGCAGGAGGGTCTTGTCCTCATATACATCCACGATGGGCTCCAGGAAGCACATACCGATACACCCGGTGCTGCCCAGGACAAAGGGCTCGGACTGACCCATAGCAGCTACAATAGCCTCATGTACTTTACCGGCACCTGCTGCGATACCGCAGGAGCCTTCACCAATAATGACACGGATCATACTTCCACGCCCTCCTTTCTGCGGATATCCTTCAGAATCTCGATTGCGCTGTCGGGAGTCAGGTTACCGTAGGCCTCGCCGTTGATCATGATAACGGGTGCCAGAGAGCAGCAGCCCAGGCAGGCCACATGCTCCAGAGTAAACAGGCCGTCCTCAGTGGTCTCGCCGTTGCCAATGCCCAGGTAGGCAGTGATGGCGGCGCTGACCCGCTCACTGGCGTTGACGTGGCAGGCAGTACCCTGGCAGGACATAATCAAATACTTACCGATAGGTGTCAGACGGAACTGTGCATAGAAGGTAGCTACGCCCACAACCTCTGCCGGAGTGGTGCCCACCTTCTCGGCAATGTGGTACATAACATCCTTGGGCAGATATCCGTAGATATCCTGCGCCTTCTGCAAAATTGTGATCAGGCTGCCGGGAACATGGGCATAGGTGTCCAAAGTTTCCTTGAGCAAGCTGAAATCACTGCGGGGCCCGCTGTTTTCGCTGTGCATTTGCTTTGCCTCCATTTCGTTGTTTGGAAAATTCCCTTATGCTTGTTTTCACAAACACATAAATTGTCATTTTCCATTATATCACTATTCTGTTTGATTGCAAGACGGGGAAATAAACTTGCACACTTTAGACAATTTACCCCCATTTTCGTTGTGCGGTATGGACAAATTATATAATTGCATTGGGGTTCTTGTGTTTGGCAAAAAGATGTGATATGATGCTGATAAGGCGCTATCGCCACACATAAGAAGGATTTGCTGTTTTTGAACAATTTAGTGATTTGATACGACACTTTATCCGGAGGTATTGAATATGGATATAACTTACGCAAACTACGCCTGGGAGCAGACAGCAGCGCTGCTTGCCATTGACTCCCCTACTGGCTTTACCGAAAAGGCCGCCGCCTGGGTGCAGCAGCAGTTTGCCGGGCTGGGTTTTGACGCTAAGATCACCACCAAGGGCGGTGTTCTGGTAGATCTGGGAGGCGAGGATGCCGAAAATGGCCTGCTGCTGGCCGCCCACGCCGATACCCTGGGCGGTATGGTGGCAGAAGTAAAAGGCAACGGCCGCCTGCGGCTGACCGCTTTGGGCGGTATGAATGCCAACAACGGCGAGGCCGAGCTTGTCCGGGTCTACACCCGGGAGGGCAAAGTCATTGAGGGCACGCTGCAGCTGTGCAACGCCTCTGTCCATGTGAACGGGGACTACAGTTCTGCCAAGCGCAGCTTTGATACCACCGAGGTGGTATTGGACGAGGATGTGAAGTCCGCCGCAGACACCCGGGCGCTGGGCATTGAGGTGGGTGACATCGTCTGCTTTGACCCCCGCACCCGCCGGACCGCATCCGGATATTTGAAGAGCCGGTTTTTGGATGATAAGCTGTCGGTGGGTATTCTGCTGGGCTATGCCAAGTATTTACGCGATCACGCCATCACTCCCAAGCGCCGGATCTACGTCCATGTGACCATCTACGAAGAAGTTGGGCACGGCGGTTCCGGTTCTCTGCCGGCAGGTGTCACCGAAGCCATCTCCGTGGATATGGGCTGCGTGGGTGACGGTCTGCAATGCACTGAGCGGCAGGTGAGCATCTGCGCCAAGGACTCCGGCGGCCCCTACAGCTACGAAGTGGTGGGCAGTCTGATTGAAGCCGCCAAGAAGGCCGGCGCGGACTATGCGGTGGATGTATACCCCTACTACGGCTCCGATGTGGAGGCTACCTTACGGGCAGGCTTCGACATCCGCCACGGACTTATTGGCGCCGGTGTCTACGCCAGCCACGGCTATGAGCGCAGCCATATTGACGGGGTGCTGAACACCCTGAAGCTGCTAAAGGCTTACACGCTTTGATCGGGTGAAGCAAAAAGCATTCTCATTTTGTTTGTTTTGCACAATTTTTGCGTGTGTTTTTCTATCCTTATATGTTAATTTCCCAACATTCTCTCTTGCATAGTGTTTCCACAAGTGCTATAATAGGGGCGTAAGAGTTTTTTCATTTACCCTTTCTTTTCTTATCTCTTTTTTCGTGGAGACCCCGGTTCCGTTTGGTCAACGGAACCGGGGTCATCCATTTATGTTTGGCCGCATAACTTCTTTTTGTCAAATTGCCGTTTTGTATAGTTGTGGTTTTCACCTTCAGTTTCTAGCAAATTGCGGCGCTCATCCCGGTTGGGATGAGCGCCGCACAAGTTTTCAGCGTTTGCACATCAGAGGCACAGGAGAAGAACCTACGGGTCTATCATACAGTTCGCATCCACAATCATCCAAATGCTCTACCTTAAAGCCGTTGGCCTTGTACTTATCGTAATCAAATGCATTCAACTCATCAATGGCGATTTGGTGGAATCGGTCAAAGTCAGGCCACCATTCCCAACCACTGCCAAAATCATTATAAAGATATGCATCGGCACACTGTTTTCCCAACTCAGGCGTTACATAAAATGCACCCATTGCCAGAACATTGACACCATTACCGGTAATGGCGCGGAATGCAGCAGGAACAGACTCCACAACACCTGCGTGAACACCGGGGCACTTAGACGCAGCAATATGAATACCCATTCCCGTGCCACAGAAGATCATAGCGCGGTCGAATTCTTTCTCTGTAATCATAGAACCGACCCGCAGGCCAATGCGATGGAACATTAATTCCGTATCATTGGGGTCAGAGTCAGCCTTCACACCGATATCGGTAATCTTCCAACCCTTCTTCTCTAAATACTCCTTAATTGCTTCCTTCAGCGGATACCCTGCAAAGTCAGCAGCCATCAGCAATTCTTTATTGGCAACAGTCTTCATACAAATACGTTCCTTTCGATTATAAATTTTCAGCAACCGCATTCTGTCCGGATATGCGCATCACCATTGGTGATTACCATGATTGCCTCTGCAAAGTCATTTTCTCTTGAAAATAACTGTATGTATTTCAAGTCTCTTCTGCGTTCCGGCATCTGAGTTGAAACCTTACATCTTAAGGTTACCACAGTGTTTTTTTCTTGTCAACAATTCCGGCCTATTTTCAAAAATTAATGGACCGAAGCAACGCCGCTATTAAAAGATAAACATAAACGGGAGAAACCACAGATTGTGGTTTCTCCCGCTTATATTACTTATGTACATTTACAAGTTTTCCATCAGCCTTACGAGACTCTTCTGCCGCAATACCTATCAGATGGGATTCCATAGATTCCTCCAGGCTGGTAACCGCACGTTTTGTATCTGTGAACATACCGTAAAGATCGTCCACAAGGCCCTGGTCTCCTCCACCATGACCACTTATGCCGGTTTGCATAGCGCTGATGGCATACTGTTCTTTTTCTCCGCCGTAGGGCAGCAATGTAACAGTATCCTCCCGTTCATCCAAAATGATCTCGCCCGTTGTACCATAAAATACAATTCTTCTACCCGACTGTGCAGAATAGATCATTTTCATCGATGCCTTTACGCCGTTTTCAAAAAGCATTTGCACATACTGGTGGTCTGCATTGGTAGCGCCGCAGCGGAATACGCAGCGACCGAAGGGATTTGTTCGTATTCCCTCATAGAGCGCTTCTTCCGTGATGGGGTTTGTATTTGCCGCCCGGAAGAAGGGGAAACTGTACGCCGGCTCCCCCCAATTATGCCACATATCTACATAAATACGTTTTGCGCTATACGGACAGGTATTCATATGCGGGCAGTCCACACATCGCTCGGTGGAGTCCTTGGGTGCATTTTCAAGTGTAAAGAAATCCAGCCCGCCGATAGAGGACACGCTTTTGCATTTGCTGCCGGCATAATGCTGAATTAAATCCAGATCGTGGCAGCACTTTGCCAAAATGGTAGGATGCGCATTTTCCAAAGTGCCGGCAATGCCCCGGACATATGCCTGCACCCAGTGCCAGTAAACCACCCGCTCCGAAGCATCAATGGCATAGAGTTTTCCGATCTTTCCGGCCGCCAGCAGTTCATCACATTTGCGATAAGCCGGCGCATATCGCAGGACATGACATACCATGACCTTTCTATTGTACTTCTTCTGCGCCTGCAAAAGTTTTTCTGTTTCTTCCCGGATATCACTAACCGGCTTTTCCAGCAGCACATCATACCCAAGCTCCATAGCGCGGATAGCCAAAGGTACGTGGGTTCTGTCCGGTGTGGCAATAATCAGGGTATCGGCCCGTTTCTCAGACATAAACTCCTCGATATCCGTGAAATCTTTGGCCTCAGGTATGGAATACATATTGTGCATCAGTTCCAGCTGAACGGGGTCGGTGTCCGCAATTGCCGTTACAATAAAGTTCTCAGGCTGCGTTGCAATAATCCTTGTGTAGGCTTTACCTCTGTTTCCGCAACCTAAAACCGCGATAGAAATTTGCATTCTTCATCGCCTCCTCGACTTCATTATAGCACCGCAAGCCATCTGGAGCAATCCAAGATTTCGGCACAATTATATCACTTTTCGATACTTTTCTATTGACGAAATCAATGTTATCAAATATAATTATACCCAACCATCGACACCAGTTACTGGAGGGCAACCATGAAGATCATCCCCGTTTCAGAATTGTATGGATATAACTTTTCCGTAGAGGTTATCAATACACTGCGGTTGCATTGGCGCAACCGGGAGTGCTTTGATTGTCTGCAAAATCCCAAGAAAACGGATCTTTTGTTATATCTTCATAAGTGCCGGGGAGAGTATACCCTGCCGGATGGCAGCAAAATTTATGCTGAGCCGGGGAATCTTGTATATACACCTGCGGGCAGTCGCTATCAGCTCAGGATTTTCGATATCGAAGATGCCCAAAGCTCCACGGTAGGCACCAACTTTCTTCTGCTTGATCACGAAAATAAGCCTTTTTTATTAAGTGATGCTATCACTGTATTTCCGGATATTGATTGTCAAAATCCCGTAAACGAACTTGAGCAGATCAGTTCCTCTATGCACCCCAGCCCCGCCCGTATGAAAGCACGTTTTTATGACATTATGATCCGCCTTAGCGACGATTCCCGTCAAAGGCTTACGCCTCGTTTCCAAATCATCAGCGAGGGTATCCATTATATGGAAAACGACCCGAAACAGGAATTGTCCATCGCCCAGGTAGCTGACCTGTGTAGCATCAGCGAGATCTATTTCCGCCGGCTTTTCAAAGAATATGCCGGCTGTTCCCCTATCGAATACAGACTAAAAGCAAAACTGGAGCGCGCGAAGCAGCTTTTGCTCTATGAAACCTTATCCACCGAACAAATTACAGATCTGCTGAATTTCTCCACACCGTCTTATTTCTGCAGCCAGTTTAAAAAACACACTGGCAAAACGCCAATGGAATACCGGAAAAAGTATACGCAGCAGCAAAAAGCCACTGTAACCCCGGGTAAGTAGTTCCTATTACTGCCGATAAAATTGGAGGGATCTTTATGGACTGTGTACGAGATTTCTTAAACGAAACACTGGAAAAAGAAAAGATTGCCGGTATGGCCGTGGCCATCACTGACCGAAAAGGAATTCTATTCGCCGAAGGCTTCGGTGTGGAAAGTATTGAACGCCCGGCAGTAAAGGTAACGCCGGATTCCCTTTTCCGCATTGCTTCCATTACGAAAGTTGTAACGGGAATCACCATTCTTTCCCTGGTGGATGAGGGCAAGCTCTCGCTAACAGAGCCTGTTAAAAAAATACTGCCATGGATGACATTGCGTAACAAAGAAACAGAAGAAGGTGTAACCCTCGATCACCTGCTGTCCCACACCTCCGGTCTGCCCGCAGAATACACACCGGAGGGACCCCGGGAAGAAAGCGCCTTGAAGCCCTCTCTCCGAGCAGGCCTCCAAGATCTGGAGACTCTGTTCCCTCTGGGAAGAGGGTATCAATATTCCAACTGGGGCATTCGATTAGCATCCTTGGTGGCAGAAACCGTGACCGGGAAAAAATTCACCCAGCTTGCCCACGAACGGGTGATTGATCCTCTGGGTATGAACAGAACCACCTTTGACCTGCATGTGGCAGCCACCTATCCGATCTGCCTTGCCCACACAGAGGAAGACGGGGTTTTCCAGGTGTTCCACAGGATCCAGGAAAACGCCGCTAGACACGCCGCAGGCGGACTGTTTTCCAACGCAACCGACCTTTGCCGTTTGGCCCGCTGTCTTTTGAACGGCGGTGTTGGCGATGATGGAACGCGAATCCTACAAACAGCCTCTATTACGGAAATGAAAACCATCCGTACAAAGTTAAGTGATTGTGAGGGACCCGGAATCACTCTGTTTCAATCCACTGCGAATGATAGGCAGCTCTTCTTACATCGTGGCAGTGCGCCTCCCTATGCTACAAGTCTGGTGATCCACCCGGAATCCGGATTGGGTATCATCACATTAATGAACACCCAACGGGATGCCTTACGCGATACCATTCCGCAAACAATTTTGCATATGCTTGCCCCTTGACGGCGGGTGGTAGCTGCGAAGCCTGCTATTGTAATCAAAAAGAAAAGAAAAAAGCCATCCCGGTTGGGATGACTTTTTTCTTTTCTGGCTCGTTGCACCGAAAAAGATATCACCGAATTTTTAGGAAAATCCGCTTTTGACAAGGCTTTTTCGGACTTTTTTATATTTTTTCTCGGTGCGTGTCATAGTTGATGATCTTTCTTGTCCCTTTTTATTGAGAACCGAAAAAGATATCACCTCAATCAAGTCATTTTCATTGAGGGCGTTTCTTGTCCATC
>JAZNRW010000057.1:0-15247 GCA_045590835.1 Faecousia sp. | reverse complement strand
CCCTCTACTTTTGCAGAGTTCCCTTTTTATGCAAAGGAAACGGCTGTTGCATTTTATTTGCGGCACCCGTTTTGTTATTCTTGCGGTACCAGTGAGGTAGTTAGATACTGTTCCCACGGGTAGACTTGTTCGCTCTTTTCCAGTCTGTATGCCTCCCGGATACCCTCGCAAAGCCGCAAAAGCTTTCCCTGCATAGCAGGAGCCGCAAACAGCTTCAAATTATCCGGCAGCATAGCCTGATGGAAGATGCTGCACCGATCCACATGAGGATAAGTCATTGAAGCCTCATCCACAAAGCACCGGTTATTCCCTTCCAGGAGAGACGCATTTATCTCTGCTTCACTATCACCGGTGTAAACAAATCCTGCGGGATTCAGCGCACTCCATGTATCGAAATCCCGACTGTTACCAAGCACATGGCTATCAACGCCGTAGCCAATGCCCTGCAGCAGCGCCGTCTGGACATCGGCCTCCGGGGTCAGGAAAATACAGCAATCTCCCCCTTCCCAGGTCAGAGTCCAGCTTTCACCGTCCGGCAAGGCCCGCACAAGGCAAATGCGGATCCAGCCGGCTTCCACAGTCTTTCGCAGGAAGTCCTTGGGGAATTGCTCCAATATGATTTCTGCGCCGGTCAGCATCTGCATAATTGCGCTGGTTTGATATTCCGGGGTCACCGCCAAATCACCTGCGTACTGCAAGACATCCTGCCAAATGCTGATCTTTACCCCGTACGCCTCATTGGCAATCTCCACCCGTTCCTGGCACATGGCCAAGCCTTCTGTATCCGGGCTCTCGGCGGTGTACAACGGGCCGGCACAAGAAACAGGCCGCACATTCTTAGATGCCCGTACATCCCAACGGTAGAGCATCTGCTGCGCGCTGTCCGTATCCTTCGCCAAGAACCACAGATATTTTCCATCAGAGCAAATGTCCGTAGGCTGGGTAATACCGGGCACGGTTACCTGCCCGGCGGTTTTACCTGCTGAAAAATCGCTGAACACCAGATGTACGCCTGTGTTGCTTTCCCCAATCTCCACTGCGCCATACATCTGGGGCACCGGCACTGCGGTAAAATGGACATAAGAAACAGCAACGGAAGGCTGGTGAAACAGTTGCGCCTTTCCGGTGAGTGTTCCAAAAATATCCTGCTGGGTATGCCCGTCCATTCT
Organism: Faecousia sp.; assembly: GCA_045590835.1. Taxonomy (GTDB): domain Bacteria; phylum Bacillota; class Clostridia; order Oscillospirales; family Oscillospiraceae; genus Faecousia. Next base: position 14,078 of record JAZNRW010000057.1, on the reverse strand, counting down.
GCGAATGAAATACCGGTCTGCGGCAGTGTACATCTCATAGATCCCCTGGTCTTCGCTCAAGGTTCGGCCGGTCTCGGTACTGACATAGATCACGCGGGTTTGGCCGGATTCATCCACTACCTCACAGCTAAGCAGCTTGCCGTCAAACCAGCAGCCGGCAAGGGTCTGACTCTGGCATTTCTGGGATTTGATCAAGCGGGAAATACCTGTTTCCAGATTCATGGCGCGAATTTCCATACCGGAAACATAGTAAAGTTCCCCGGCAGCGAGGCTGACCAAGGGCTGGTCCTGGCAGTCTTCCGGCCGGTCCACCCGCCGGACCTCCAGCAATTGGGGGTTGCGGATCACCACCTGATTGGTCCTCTGATCCAGGTAGGCGATTCCAAGTGCGGAAATATCCAACAAAGAATCGGCTACGCCTCTGCCGGTGGGCATGGTAGCCGTTACATCTGCGTACTGCCCTACCAGAACAGACAGCTCATCTCCCGTGCGCAGCAACAGCTTGTTGCCCATAGCATACAGACGCCTCTCTCCTGCGCCCTCCAGTTGATAGGCACGCACCACGCCATCGGTGGCCAGCTCCACTTCACTTTCCGGCACATACAGGCCGGTGGTCTCCGGGACGGTGGTCTCGGTCTCTCCGTTGGTCTGGGCAGGGTCTTCCCTGCCGCAGCCTGCAAGCAGCAGCAACACCAGCGCCAATATTAGCAATCGTTTCATATTATTGTCTCCTTGCAAGGGTATAGTCGTCTCCCTGCCGGTAGTATGGACAGTGGGGATTGGGATTGGTATACAGACGGTATACCTCGTCCTCGTCCAGGTCCATCATACAGCAGTATTCGTCATACTCCTCGTCATAGTCATAATACCAGCAGGTCTCACATTCGTTGCCCATTACGCAACCTCCCTTACAGGGTTTCTAAGTAGGCATCCACATCGAAAGGGCGGATCTTCTCGTCCTTGCGCAGGTACAGGGGATGGTGGGGGTGTCCCTTTTGGCTTACCTTGCCGGCGCAGTACCAGCTGGCGCCGAATTCCTTGCCCACCGCCAGCATATCCCGAAGACAGGCAGGAAGATACGCCCGTTTTTCAATGATCGTACCCCATGCGGCCCACACCGCCGGGCGGTCAGCTATGGACAGCACGTAGCGGAAGGCTTCCAAATTCTCCCTGTGAAGGGTAAGATTGCAGGTTTTCTCCATGGTATCCGGGTCAGTAGCCCGCTGGGCGTAGACATTGAACATAATAAAGCTGTCAAATCCGTTGCCCAAAGCGATCCGTTCCACGGATTTTAATGTATTATCCAAATCTCCGGGTCTTGCGGTAGAGGGATTGATCCCGATGCAAATCAAAGGATTCTTTCCCCGAGTGCCCAGAATATACCGATATTCGGCATACACATTGGGGGCGTAGATCCACTTGTGGATATCATAGTCTTCATTGGGGGTATCCGCCCCCTCCAAAGCCTGTTTGAAAGTCAGAATTTCCAACAAATCCGTTGTTCCGGATGGAATATGCATTACTTCGTCCTCCAAAGGATGATTCGGGTTCCTGTATCCTCCTTATGCCCACAGGACACAGTCCACAGGGATATCAAATTCCTCGGTCTCCAGTTTTTCCAGCATCTGGAAGTCATAGCACAGGGCCAGAGTGGGGTGATCCGGTTCTTCTGCCAGAAAGCGGTCATAAAAGCCGCCGCCGTAGCCGATCCGGTGACCCTCCCGATCAAAAGCCAGACCGGGCATCAACACCAAGGCCTTTTTGTCCTCCGCCACAGGTTCATCATTGATAGGTTCGGGAATACCGGCGTAGCCTTTTGCGATCTCATTCAGATTTTCCAAATAGATAAACTTCATGGTATCCCCATAGACCTTGGGGACAGCTACTTTCTTCCCCTCCTGTAAGGCCCGCTGCAGCATAGGAATTGTGCGCACCTCCTGATTGTAGGGCAGGTAGAAGTAGATGGTCTCCGCGTCCTTATAGGGCTGAGAAGCTGCAAACAGTTCGCCCAGCCGGGCGCTTTTGGCTGCAATTTCCGTTTCAGTCATAGCCCGTTTTTTCTCCCGAATCTGCCGGCGCAGAGCTGCCTTATCCATCATTTTCCTCCTTTTGGTGTTTCCTAAACATCCGAAACCACAGAAAAATTGCCAACTGACCCGGGATCCCCAGCAGGAAGATCTTCCAGATGTTGACGCCGGCAAAGGTCAGCAGCGACATATAGATACTTAGCAGGCTGCCCCACACGATCACCGAAATCAATGTTTTATTCCAGCGAAAATCGCACCAGGCAGAACGTAGGCTCAGCATTACAATGGCATCGGCGGGAATGGCATAGAAAAACGCGATCCAGCTTTTCTCAATGCCCAAAGAGGATACCACAACAAAAATCAGCAGGGCAACAAACCACACCAGCAAAGAGCTAAGACCCAAAATGCTGTTCTTATCTGCCTTCCGCTTCAGGGTCTTTTCCACGGCCTTTTCCATCTTTTCCACCACGATACCGGTTTTTTCCGGCAGCGCCTTCGGGTCTGTCAGCAGGTCATCAACGGTAATATCAAACAAATCAGCCAGCTGCACCAAGGTGGGGACATCCGGCAGAGACTCTCCCCGCTCCCACTTGGATACGGCTTTGTCAGAGTAATTCAGCTTTTCTGCCAGACCCACCTGCGTCCAGCCGCGGCTCTTGCGGTAGGCTGCAATATTGGCACCCAGCAGCAGTTTCAGCTTTTCGTCGTTCATTCTTTCCCTCCAGGACATAGTTTTATCTATTTTACCAAATAATCGGGCGTATTTCAATAGAAAAAACGCAGTCCTTTCAGAATGAAAGGGCTGCGTTTTATGTAGCTTAGTCTTCCGGATACAACTGCTGGGAGCAATACTTGATGATAGCGCTTCGGGTAACAATGCCGATGAATGCATTCTTATCATCCACCACAGGCACAAAGTTTTGCGCGCTGGCTCGCTGCACCAGATCATGCATACCGGTGGTCACTTTTACGGGGACATAGTCCTTACGGCGAGAGATCTCCATGATCCGCCGGGCTTCTGCCTGACGCATATCCAAATAGCACATATTCTTCAACGCCCAAAGCAAATCTCCTTCGGTCAGCGCGCCACGGTATTCGCCGTTCTTATTCAATATAGGAAGCGCAGCAAAGCCTGCGGCTTCCATTTTTTCCAATGCTTGCCGAATCGTATAATCATCATACAAGAAAGCGCACATAGCTTTCGGAGTTAAAAAAAACAGGATGTTATTCATGATAGCTCCTTTACATCGCTATTATGGCGGCTCATCTGCCGCTAGTAATAGTATAGCATAAAATCCCCAAATAAACATACTAATTTTTTGTAAACTTCCTGTAAGTACGCAGAAATTATCTTTCCGTTTTTGTGCATATTATACATATCTTTGTTTTTGCCCAATCTAGCTCTCTATCTGTATGTATTGCTCTACCGCCGGTAGAATGGGATTTTTTCACCTGTAGAGTCCAGTTTATAGGCTGTAGCGTGCAAATTATCCATAGATCCGGTATGATAACCACAGGAGATGATGAGTTGTGAAAAAACGCATCAAGCTCCGGGATCGGCTTTTGCCGGACTACACCCGGGGTGAGGAAATTATGAATATGGTCACCCATATCACAGGAGGTGGCTTCGGAATTCTGGCGCTGGTGCTGTGTGTGATAAAAACAGCTATTGCAGGCAATATACCCGGTATTGTGGGTTCTGCCATATATGGAACCGCCATGATCACGCTGTATACTATGTCCAGTGTGTACCACGGTCTGTTTCCCTGTACCGGCAAAAAAGTCATGCAGGTCATTGACCACTGCACCATCTACTTTCTCATTTGCGGCACCTATACCCCGATCCTGCTGTCGGCTTTCCTACTGGTGTACCCGATACTGGCATGGGGTCTGCTGGGCGCTGAGTGGGCGCTGGCCATTCTTGCCGCCACCCTTACAGCGATCGACCTGCGCAAATACAATATATTCTCCATGATCTGCTATATCACAATGGGCTGGGGGATCATATTCTTTCTGCCTCAGGCGCTGCAGGTTCTGGGCAAAACCGGTTTTTCTCTTCTGCTGTTTGGCGGCATCGCCTACACCATCGGCGCGGTGCTCTACGGTATCGGCTCCAAGCGCCGCTGGATACACTCAGTATTTCACATCTTTGTGGTGTTGGGCAGTATCCTGCAGTTTCTGTCCATTTACCTTTATTCACTGTAAAACACAACCCGCAGCAAGTATCCTTGCTGCGGGTTGTTGTTATTCTTTTGACTCAAATGCATCAAACAAGGTCGTATCGCCGCTTTGCAGGATTTCCTTACCTTCCATACAGTCGGCAAACTGCTGGCCGGTCATGGTCTCATGCTCCAGCAGGAACTCCACCACCTGCTTCATCTTGTCTGCATCCCGGGTCAGGATCTGGCTGCACTGGTCATAGGCCCGGTCAATCAATGCCTTCACCTCATCGTCAATCGTGCCTGCAACCTTCTCAGAATAACCCTTGACCTTCTCATAGTCCCGGCCGATAAACAGTTCATCGCCACCGGTGTAGGACACAGTACCCAACGACTCGCACATGCCATACCGGGAGACCATATCCCGGGCCAACTTAGATGCCCGGTCAATGTCGTTGGAAGCGCCGGTGGAGATATCCTTCAGGAACAGAGCCTCCGCCACACGGCCACCAAGCAATCCAACAATCCGCTCGTACATCTCGTTGCGGGTCAGGTGGTCACTGTCCTCTCTGGGGGTGGTCCAGGTCAGGCCCAAAGCGCGGCCTCTGGGAATAATGGAGATCTGGTGCACAGGATCGTGGGTGGGCAGACTGTACATAGCTACAGCGTGACCTGCCTCGTGAATCGCGGTAAGTTTCCGGTCCTTGTTAAGGCGGACACGGCTGCGCTTTTCAAGACCTGCCAAAATCTTCATCATCGCATCATTCAAGTGCTGCATACTCAAGGCCGGACGGTTCTCCCGGGCAGCCAGGATGGCTGCCTCGTTCAGCAGGTTAGCAAGATCTGCTCCGGTGAAGCCGGAGGTAGCCAGCGCTACAGTTTTCAGCGATACGGAATCATCCAGCCGCTTGTCCTTGGCGTGGACCTTGAGAATCTCCTCACGGCCCTTGGTGTCGGGCGAGTTTACATAAATCTGGCGATCAAACCGACCGGGACGCAGCAGCGCCGGGTCGAGAATATCGGGCCGGTTGGTGGCTGCCAGCACGATCACACCTTCGGTTCTGCCGAAGCCATCCATCTCCACCAGTAGCTGGTTCAAGGTCTGCTCCCGCTCATCGTGGCCACCACCCAAGCCGGAACCGCGCTTGCGGCCCACCGCATCGATCTCATCGATAAAAATGATAGCCGGGGCGATCTTCTTAGCCTGGTCAAACAGGTCCCGGACACGGCTGGCGCCCACGCCCACATACATCTCCATAAAGTCAGAACCGGAGATAGACAGGAACTGAACCCCCGCCTCCCCTGCCACTGCCTTGGCAAGCAGGGTCTTACCGGTACCGGGCGCGCCGGCCAGCAGAATACCGTGGGGGATCTTGGCGCCCATATCGGTGAATTTCTTGGGATTTCGCAGGAAATCCACCACTTCCTGCAACTCTGCCTTTTCCTCATCCACACCGGCTACATCGTTGAAGGTGATCTTCTTACCGCTGGGCTGACCGTGACCGGTGCGGGCCTTGCCGAAGTTGGCCATAGGGTTGTTGTTGCTGGCACGGCCTGCCAGCAGCATCCATATTACCAAGATTGCAAGCCCTGCCAAAATGATGGGCAGCACCCAGTCATAGGGGGAGGCTTTTTCCTCCGGCACGAAGTTATAGCTTTCCAGCACGCCGGATGCCGACTGCTCCTGCAGCAGATCCCACATTTCTGCACGGAAACTATCCGGGTCTGCCAAGGTAGTCACTACTACATCTTTTCCGATGTAAGGCGTCCGCAAATACAGCTGGATATAGTCTCCCTCTACCACAAAGCTGATGACCTGCTCATTGCGGAACAGGGCGATCACCTCAGAGTAAGGGATCTTATCGGATCTGGTGTCGAACAGGCCCATCATCCAGGAAAAGGCCAATATCAAAATCAGCGCATAAATAATGACAACAAATTTTCTACGATTTTTCAAAGCGGATTATCTCCTTAGTTTTCATAAGCTTCCGGCTTCAGCACGCCTACATAGGGCAGGTTCCGGTAGTGTTCGTTAAAGTCCAGGCCGTAGCCAACCACAAATTCATTGGGAATGGTGAAACCCACATATTCCGGTTTTAGGTCAATGCCGGGCTCCCGACGCTCGGGCTTGTCCAGCAGGGTGCAGATTTTCAAGGAGGCAGGCTCCTTACTCAGCAGGTACTTGTAGGTAAAATCCAAGGACCGGCCGGTGTCGTAAATATCCTCCAGAATCACCACATGGCGTCCCTTGATATCCACAGACAGATCCTTCTTTACAATGACATTACCGGTGGTGCTGGTTCCGCCGTAGGAGGAGATGCACATAAAATCAATTTCACAAGGAATGCTTACCTTCCGGACCATATCCGCAAAGAAGATCACAACCCCCTTCAACACGCCCACAAACACAGGGTCTTTATCGGCATATTCCCGGGACAAGGCTGCAGCCATTTCTGAAACCTTTGCCTGAATCTGTTCTTCACTGAGCAGGATCTTCTTTATATTCTTCTCCATTTTCGGATTCCTCCCAAATTTATATGTTTCTGTCTCCGGTACGGCTACCGGATAATTTGTTTTCAAAACGGATACGGACACCGGTATCAGCGAGCCGATCCAGATTGGCGCCGATCCCGTAGACACACAGCACCCCCTGTTCATCGGCGATCACCGGAACGGTCTGCCGCAGGTTGGCTGGAATTTTGCGGTCAATAAAGAGCTTTTTCAGGCTCTTGGTGCCGCCGGGCAGACGCATGGTATCCCCCGGCTGCCGGGAACGGACCACCATCTCCCCCCGGGGCGCTACCGTAAAGCCTTCTGCGGTATCCGGCTCTGTTGCTGCGCAGCAGGAAATCCGCAGGTCAGCAAGCTCCACCGTACCGGAGCAAGGTAACACCTGGGGCTGCAATTCCTCAGGAGCGGATTCTGCCGTAAGGGTATCGTACCGGCGGGTAATAGTCACCCCACCGGGAAACATCGCACAGGCAGAAGGGTTATCTGAATGCAACAGTTCGTTCACCGCGGCAATATGGGATGCCTCCGGTTCCCGCACCCCGGCCTCTGTCAGAATGTCTGTCAGCACCCGGTTCCGGATGGCAGGCGGCATCGCCCGCAGCGTGGGAATATGGTAGGTTTTCAGTCGCTGGGCTTCATCAGTAAGCGCCTGCTCATCCTGCCGCAGCCGCAGGGCCATGGCAGACAGATTCCGGGACAGGCTGGGGTTTTCTTCCTGCAAAAGTGGCATCACATGATGCCGCAGGCGGTTACGCAGGAAGATATCTTCCCCGTTGGAGCTGTCCTCCACATAGGGAATGCTGTACTCCTGCAAAAACGCCAATACCTCCTGCCGGGTCACAGTGAGCATGGGGCGGATCAGATTCCCGCGAATAGGGCAAATTCCGCCCAATCCTTTTAGTCCCGTGCCTCTGACCAGGTGCATCAGCACCGTCTCTGCGTTATCATCGGCAGTGTGGGCGGTAGCCACCTTGCCCGGTAATGTTTCCAAAAAAGCGTAACGGGCATCCCGGGCCGCAGCCTCCAAGCCCTTGGGCCCCGGCTCCACATGTGCCTGCCCACAGGTAAATTCGATTCCGTAGTCCCGGCAGAAGCCTTCCACGAAAGCGGCATCCCGGTCAGATTCCTCACCCCGCAGGTGGTGATTAAAGTGGGCCGCCGACAGAGTCAGCTGCCACTTATCTTTCAAAAGGTACATAGCCCACAGCAGCGCCATAGAATCTGCGCCTCCGGATACAGCGCAAGTAACCCGCTCGCCCTTTTCGAGCATTCCCTGCTGTCGGGCGAAGGCTTCCAGCTTATTCAGCATGCTTCCACTCCCGGTCGGCAAAGGTCTGGTACTGAGGGATCCACTGCAGCTTCACTGTGCCCACCTCACCATGGCGGTTCTTGGACACGATACATTCGGCCACGCCCTTGTCCTCGGTATTTTCGTTGTAATACTCATCCCGGTACAGGAACAGCACTTCGTCGGCATCCTGCTCGATAGCGCCGGATTCCCGCAGGTCAGACAGCATGGGCCGCTTGTCGGTCCGGCTCTCCGGACCACGGGACAGGTGACACAAGCAGATCACGGGGACATCCAGCTCCTTGGCCATGATCTTCAGGGAACGGGAGATCTCGCTGACCACGTTCACACGGCTGTCGCCGCCCTTGCCGTAGCCGGAGCCGTTCATCAGCTGCAGGTAGTCAATGACCACCAAACCCAAATTCTCTACCCGGCGGCACTTGGCATTCATCTCTGCCACGGTGATGGAGGGATTGTCATCAATGCGGATGTCGGTCTGGCTCAAAGAAGCAGACGCCATACACAGCTTACTCCACTCCTCCTCTGTCAGCTTGCCGGTGGCCATCTTCTGTCCGTCCACGAAGCTCTCCATAGCCAGCAGACGCATAGCCAGCTGCTCCCGAGACATTTCCAGGTTGAACATTGCCACAGTTTTATTGTATTTTTTCGCCACATTCAGCGCCAAATTCAGCGCAAAGGCTGACTTGCCCATGGCAGGTCTTGCAGCCACCAGCAAAAGGTCGGATTTATTTAAGCCGTTGATCTTCTTGTCCAGATCACGCATACCGGTGGACATACCGGGAATGGCGGAGTCGGACTGGCTCAGCTCTGTCAAACGGTCAAAGACCTTGTGCAGCGTCACGCCAATGTGCTCCAGTGACTCGTTTCGCTCCCCTTTTCGCAAGGCGTAGATCTTTTTCTCCGCGCTTTCCAAAATTTCAGAGGGACTGCCCACCTGATCATAGACCATCTGGGAGATCTCACCGGAGGCGTCCGCCAGGCCCCGGAGCATGGCCTTTTCCCGGACGATATTGGCATACCGCACCGCATTGGCCGCTGTGGGGGTGATCTGCATCAGCTGCATCACATAGTCCCGGGAATTATCATGATGTACGCCCAACTCCCGCATTTTGTCCAGCACAGTCACCGGATCAACGGTTTGGGAGAAATTGAACATAGTATAGATGGTCTCATAGATCTCCCGATTCTGCTGCAGATAGAAATCCTCAGGGCGTACCAGACCGATCACATCTGTCAGACACCGGCTGTCAATGAGAATCGAACCCAGTACCGCCTGCTCTGCCTCCAGAGACTGAGGGGGCTGTCGGTTCAACAGTTCTTCATCCATATTACAAATCTCCCTTCCTTGGAAATTTTACAAGAATATCAGATCTCTTCGATCTTTACGGTCAGAGGGGCGGTGATCTCATAGCCCAGCTTGCACTGGACAGTATAGGTGCCCACATTTTTGATGGCATCGCTGATGACGATCTTCCGCTTATCCAGGTTGATGCCGGACTGAGCCTTCAGAGCATCGGCAATTTCCTGATTGGTAACGGAACCGAACAACTTACCTGCGCCGCCGCCCTTTGCCTTGACAATCAGTGTCATAGCCCGCAGCTGCTTGGAAACTTCCAGCGCCTCTGCCCGCTCCTTGGCTGCCTTTTCTGCGGCGGCCTTATCATTCATACGCATAGTGTTGATGGCATCAGCAGTGGCCTCCATGGCCAGCTTCTTGGGCAGTAAATAGTTTCTTGCGTAGCCGTCGGAAATCTCCAGCATCTGGCCCTTCTTGCCTTTTCCTTTCACATCCTGCAGTAAAATCACTTTCATAATCTTTTCTCCTTAGTCTTCAAAAAAAGTATCAATAGAGGCAACCAGCTTATCCAGCACCTCTTTAACAGTGGTATCCGGGATCTGGGCGCCTGCGGTTGCGGTATTGCCGCCGCCACCCAGAGGCTCCAGAATCACCTGCACATTGGTCTCGCCAATGGAGCGGGCAGACACGATCACCTGCTCCCCATCCGGATACAGCACAAAGGAGGCGGTAATACCGCAGATGTTCAGCAGTTCATCCGCTGCCTTGGAGGCCCAGGCCCGGTTGGTGGAGGCGTTCAGCGCCGCAATGGCGATCTCATGGCGGTACAGACGGGCGGATTTGATGATCTGGTACTTGGCCATGGTCTCCTGGAAGTCATTTTGAAGCAGTTTCTTCACTTCCACCGTATCCGCGCCCAGCTGCCGCAGGTAGGCTGCCGCCTCAAAGGTACGCTCACCGGTACGGACATTGAAGTTCTTGGTATCCAGGAAGATACCCGCCATCAGTGCCTTAGCCTCAATGGGCAGTACTTCCTTCTTCTCCACCGCATACTGCAGAAGCTCCGTTACCAGCTCCGATGCAGAGGAGGAATAGGGCTCGTGGAGATTGACCACCACAGGCTTGATATAGTCCGCCGCGCGGCGGTGATGATCCACAACGCAGATCTTGGGCACAGCCTCCAGCAGGTGCTTGCACTCCACCTGATCCGGACGGTTGGTATCCACAACTACCAGGGTAGAGCGGTTATCGCTGAGAAGCAGCGCATCCTGCCCGGAGATAAAGACATTCTTATACTCCGGCACCGCCTGCATCTCTTCCAACAAATTGGGAGCCATATTATTCTGCAGATCCAACACAATGTGGGCATCCTTCCCCTGCTTCCGGCACAGGCAGTAAATACCCGCCGCTGCGCCGATAGAGTCCAGATCTGCGTTTTTATGGCCCATTATAAACACTTGAGAGCTTTGGGCGATCAATTCCATCATAGAATTGGCGGTGACCCGGGAACGCACTTTACTGCGTTGCTCTGCCTCTTTGTTGCGGCCGCCATAGAAGTTGAAGCTCACCCGGTCCTTGATAACTGCCTGATCGCCACCCCGACTAAGCGCCATTTCGATGGCAAGGGCAGCAAAGGCATAGCCCTCTTCAAAGGTTTCCCCGTCTACGCCCAGGCCGAAGGAAATAGAGGCTGCTAAGCCGGAAGGACTGGTGATCTCGTGGACATCTTCCAGCAGAGAAAATTTATTTTCTATTGCTCGTTTCAGATCCCGTTTTTCAAACACAAACAGATACCGATTCCGCTCCAGCCGGCGCAGCAGACCGTGGTAGCCTTCCGTCCACTGGGTAATGGCATCGTTAACGCGGGCGTTCAGGGTGGAGACCGCGCCTTCCGTAAGGTTTTTAGTCAATTCTTCATAATTGTCCACCAAAATAATGGACACAACAGGTCGGGAGCGGATATACTCATCCCGCACCTGGTAGAGCTCTGTCAAATCCGTGAAATACAGAACACCCAGGGGAATATCCTGCGGCTCGTGCGCCTGCACTACGGCGCCGTACACACGGTAGCGGCGCTGCTGCAGCGTCACATCATAAGGATACTCCAGCTTTCCGGAGATCAGCCACTGGGTGTCAAAGCCGGGGAGCAGATCTGCCATATTCCGCTCTGCCATAACATCGTTGAAGCCGGTCAGGGTCACAAACCGGTTGTTGGTATACACGATGCCGCCGTCTGCCAGGCGCACCACTGCCATGGGGAAGGGTGTCTGCTGACCGGGCACGCCGGTCTGCTCATCCATAGTCTTGGCAATGAATGCCTTGAGCTGCTTTTTGCGGCGGGTTTGAGACACAAGATATATGGTCAGCAGCAGTCCGCCCACAGCCAACTCAGCAGCTGCCAGGGTGTAAATATGCATCAATCCCGCTGCCAACGCAAACAGGAACAAAACAGCAAAATACAGTCCCATACCAGGTTGCAAAAGCCTTCTGATTTTTTTGCTCAACATCATCGCCTCCCCAAAATAGGCACACTACCCATATTATCTTACTATTATAGCAAATTGCAGCAGATCCTGCAACACCATTTTTTACCTGTACGCCTGTTTTCCTTGGATGCCACAGGCCTTTTTGAAAAATTAGGGTATACAATACGGCGTTTTTGTGTTATACTGTATCCATCGGCACCGGGTGCGCAGACCCGTGCAACCGTCCCTGTATCCGGCAGGATGAGGGGCATTTTCACAGGACTTACATAAATTTTGCAGGCGTTTTGGATGTTTACGACGATTCAGGGTCGGACAAATTTCCAAGATGGTTGCCTGTTTGTTGTGTCTAAAATCGAAAGGAGTACTGATTCTAAATTGGCTGAAAAATTAAAAATTATCCCCTTAGGTGGACTGGATGAGATTGGCAAGAATATCACCGTTTTTGAATACGGAAAAGATATGATCGTAGTTGACTGCGGCGTGGGTTTTCCCGACGAAGAGATGTACGGCGTGGATCTGGTGATCCCCGATTTCTCTTATGTGGCGCAGAACGCCAAGAAGCTGCGGGGCATGTTCATCACCCACGGTCACGAAGACCACATTGGCTCCATACCCTACTGTATGCAGCAGGTCATTTGCCCTATCCATGGCACCGCCATGACCAACGGCCTCATTAAACTGAAGCTGGAAGAGCACAAGCTGGCCGACAAGGTCAAGCTCATTACCCATAAGCCCGGCGATGTGGTGAAGGCAGGCTGCTTCAGTGTGGAGTTCATTCATGTGAACCACTCCATTGCCGACGCGGTGGCCTTTGCAATCAAGACCCCGGTAGGCACTGTGATCATGACCGGCGACTTTAAGATCGACCCCACCGCCAAGGACGGTATGATCGACCTGACCCGACTGGGTCAGCTGGGTAATGAAGGCGTACTGGCGCTGTTGGCCGACTCCACCAATGTGGAGCGCCCCGGTCATACCCCCAGTGAGAATATCGTGGCCGAAGGTCTGGACCGGCAGTTCAAAAACTGCGACAGCCGGATCATCGTCACCACCTTTGCCTCCAATATGCACCGAATCGAAGCGGTTTTGGCAACTGCCCACCGCTACGGCAGAAAAGTCGCCGTCTCCGGCCGGAGTATGGAAAACATGCTGAAGGTGGCACAGGAATTGGGCTACATCAAGGTTCCCGCAGGTATACTGGTGGATCTTGCGGCCATTAAGAGCCTTCCGAAGAACAAGGTAGTCATTGTGTCCACCGGCTCTCAGGGTGAAAATATGTCTGCCCTGTACCGGATGGCCTTCTCCACCCACAGGCAGGTAGAGATCCAGGCCGGTGACCGGATCATCATTTCCGCATCTGCAATTCCCGGCAATGAAAAGGCCGTTTCCCGGATCATCAACGAGCTGTATCGCAAAAATGCTGAGGTGGTCTACGAGAAGAGCGAGGGTCTGCATGTCTCCGGCCACGCCTGCCAGGAAGAACTGAAGATCATCCATGCTCTTACCAGGCCCAGGTTCTTCATCCCCGCCCACGGCGAGCAGCGCCATCTGCAGATCCACGGCAAGCTGGCTGTGACTATGGGACTATCCCCTAAAAATGTGCGGATCGCTGAAATCGGCAATGTGATCGAGCTCACCGCCAAGCAGTGCAAGATAAACGGCTTTGTGCCTGCCGGTAAGGTCTTTGTGGACGGCACCGGCGTGGGTGATGTGGGCAGCGTAGTGCTTCGGGACAGAAAACACCTGGCACAGGACGGCATGATCGTGGTCTGTGTCAACATCAGCAGCCAGGATCGCAGTCTGATCTCTGGACCGGATATCATCACCCGGGGATTCATCTATGTGAAGGAGTCCGAGGAGCTGATGGAGGAGCTGCGGAATGTGGCGCTGGAAGCCATTGACCGCTGCAACCGAAAGCATATCCGGGATTGGTCTGCCATCAAGTCTGCTATTAAGAATGACCTAAGCGGCTACCTGTTCAAAACCACCAAGCGGAATCCTATGATCCTGCCCGTGATCATGGAAGTATAATGCAAAGGGTGCCCAATGGGCACCCTTTTTCAGGAGTTTACTATGCAGTATTATTTTGCCCCGTTGGAGGGGCTGACAGACAGCATTTACCGCCGGCTTCACCGGCAGTTTTTTCCCGGAGCAGATCGCTACTATACCCCCTTTTTCTCCCCCACCGTCCACCGGGCGCTGACGCCCCGGGAGACCCGGGAGCTGCCTCCTGCCGATGCCATCGGCTGTACCGTGATCCCCCAGCTGCTGACAAAAGTGCCGGAGGAT
>JAZNRW010000056.1:0-16080 GCA_045590835.1 Faecousia sp. | reverse complement strand
ATGCGGCATCGGAATCCTCGGGCTTGCAGAACTGGAACATCTCTACCTTATTGAACTGGTGGCCTCTGACCATGCCCCGCTCGTCGGCCCGGTGAGAACCGGCCTCCCGGCGGAAACAGGGGGTGTAGGCAAACAGTTTCTTAGGAAGATCTGCTTCGGTGAGGATCTCGTCCCGGTAAATGGAGCAAAGGGCAGCCTCTGCGGTGGGCAGCATATAGTGCGTGCGATCATCAGTGGGGTTGGCGATCTTGTAGACCTCGTCGGCGAACTTGGGGAACTGGCCGGCGGTCTCGCCGCACTGGTACTCCAGCATGTGAGGCGGCAGGATGAAATCATAGCCGTCGGCGGTGTGGGTGTCAATAAAGTAGTTCAGCAGCGCCCATTCCAGCCGCGCGCCCATGCCGGTGTACATCCAGTTGCCGGCGCCAGCCAGCTTCACGCCCCGCTCATAGTCAATGAGGCCCAGATCGGTGCACAGATCCACATGGTGCTTGGGCTCAAAATCAAAAGCAGGCTTGTCACCAATGTAGCGCAGAGGCTCATTGTTCTCCTTGCCGCCGGGCAGCAGATCTCCGTCGGGCAGGTTGGGCAGGCTCAGCATAGCGGTACGGAACTCCACCTGCAATACCTTCAGCTCCTCGGCCTCGTTTTCGATGGCCTTATCCAGACGGACGGACTCTGCGGAATTGGCAGCGATCTGCGCGTCCAGAGAGGAGGTGTCCTCGCCCCGCTTTTCAGCGCCCTTCTTCTGACCGAACAGCTTACCGTTTTCCTTGCTGAGCTTATTCTTCTGGGCGGTCTGGGTCTCCGTGTTGGTCTTCAGTTTCCGGATCTTCTCATCCAGCACCAGAATCTGGTCAACAATGGCATCGCAGTCCACCTCTTTGGCCTTCAGGCCGGCCTTGACTGCATCGGGGTTTTCCTTAATCTTCTTAATATCCAGCATTTCCTATTTCTCCTTAGTCTTCAACTTCAATATAATCGTTGGGTTTTCTGGGTATTACAATGGCGCAAATGATATAAGCCAGAACACCGCTACCGCCGCACAGGGAGAAGAGCACCCAAGCCAGGCGGATAACGGTGGGGTCCACATCAAAATACTCGGCAATTCCGGCGCAGACGCCGTCCAGTTTTTGGTCGCTGTTGGATTTATACAACTTCTTTTTCATAATGCACCTCTTATTTCTGTAATTTGAGCAGGGTGTCCATCAGCACTTGCAGATCGTCCTGACCGTAAAATTCCAGTTCAAACCGGCCTTTACGCTTGCCGTTGACGATCTTGACCCCTCGGCCTAAGTGCTTGGACAGGGTCTTCTCGCATTCTGCCACATAATCCACTGCGAAGAAGGTCTCCTGCTTGGGCGCAGGCTCCCGGGTCAGATTCTTGCACAGGAGCTCTGCCTGCCGGACAGACAACCCCAGGTTTACGATCTTGGTGGCGGTGTCAAACTGGGCTTTGTCGGTCTTCAGCGTCAGCAAGGCTCTTGCGTGTCCAGCAGAGAGCTTGCCACTGCGCACCAGCTCCAGAACCGGCGCGCACAGACCCAGCATTCGCAGAGCATTTGCCACCGCAGGGCGGGATTTTCCCACTCTTTGGGCGGTTTCCTCCTGGGTCAGCCCGTATTCTTCCATGAGGGTCTGGTAGCCAAGAGCTTCTTCCACGGGATTTAAGTCCTGCCGCTGGAGATTTTCGATCAGTGCCAGCTCCATGACCTTTTTGTCGTCGGCCTCCACGATCACCGCGGGGATCTCCCGGAGTCCGGCGATCCTGGCAGCCCGCCACCGGCGCTCACCGGCGATGATCTGATAATAGCCGCCGCCGGTTTCCCGGACGGTTAGGGGCTGTACCACCCCGTGCAGCGCAATGGAGTCTGCCAGAGCCTGCAGTTCTTCTTCGTCAAAATCCTGTCGGGGTTGATTGGGGTTGGGTTCTACCTTGTGCAGAGGCAGCAGCTGATAGGGACTCTTCTGGACGGATTCCTCACCGAAATCCCCCATCAGCGCGCCCAGTCCTTTTCCTAAGCCTTTTGCCATACGATCACCTCTTTAGTTTTTGGATACATTCTTCCGCCATGGCCCGATAGGCCGCAGCGCCCCGGCTGAGCCGGTCGTACACCGTCACGGGCAGACCGTGGCTGGGGGCTTCCGCAAGCCGCACATTCCGGGGTACGACGGTGGCAAAAACCTTGCCTGGGAAATGGCGGCGCACCTCCTGCGCCACTTGTGTGGAGAAGTTGGTACGGCCGTCAAACATGGTCAGCGCCACACCGAAGATCTCCAAGCCGGGATTGATCCGCTTCTTTACGATCCGCAGGGTGTTCATCAGGTCGGTAAGACCCTCCAACGCGTAGTATTCGCATTGCACCGGAACCAGAATGCCCTGTGCGGCGGCCAGCGCGTTCAGGGTCAGCAGCTCCAAGGAGGGCGGGCAGTCAATGAAGATCACATCATAGTCGCCTGCTACCTCTGCCAGAGCGTGTTTCAGCCGCAGATTGGGGCTCTCCATAGAGATCAGCTCCACGCCCGCGCCGGCAAGGTCTGCGGTCGCCGGCAGTACATCGCCAAACTTGGTGCTGACAATGGCCTGTCTGACAGGCAGATCGTTGATGATCACATCATATACGCTTGCCCGTAATTTTCTTTTTTCTATGCCCAGGCCGGAGGTGGCATTGGCCTGGGGGTCAAAGTCGCACAGCAGAACCCGCTTGCCCAAATCGGTCAGGGCAGCAGTCAGGTTCACGGCGGTGGTGGTTTTGCCCACGCCGCCTTTCTGGTTGACTACAGCAATGATTGTTGCCATTGGTGTTCCTTTCTGGTATGTTTCACGTGAAACATACCCCCTGTTTTGCGGCTGCACCGCAGCCGATGTTTCACGTGAAACAATCAGGGTGCTTGGTTGTTGGTCAGGTCGATGGTATAGTTCTTTCCCAGATGCAGCTGATCTTGACCCATAAGGGAATCCACCAGCATGGCACCCACCGCCGTGAGCAGCAGGGCCAGCAGCACAGCCAGCGCCGTCAGCCGGCGCACAGTCCGCCGCAGAGAAACCACCTGTTCCTCCGGCGCGAGGGATTTTCGCTTGTGCCCCTGCTTTTTTCCGGAAGGCGAAGGCTGCCGGGAGGGCAGATGGATGTGGGTTCCGGGCTTTACCGGATAAGCATCCATTGTTTGCAGACAATGCTGGCAAAAGGCTCCCTGATCTTTTGTGTCTTTACCGCACTTTAAACAAAGCAAAGCCGCGCCCCCTTCCTGTGGCAGTTTTATACCTGCCCATTTTAATTGTGTCTATTGTACACCACTTTCCCGGGTTCGTAAAGGGGAAAGGACGAAAAATAATTTCAAAAAGCCTGTTGACAAGTGTAAACAGGCATGATATATTATGGTTACAGATGTAAACAACGAAAGGAGGAATGGATATGGATGCCCGCGCAAATGCCCTGACCCCGGCGCAATGGAATGTGATGGAGCTGCTGTGGCAGCGGGAGTCTGTCACCGGCCGGGAAGCAACGGAAAGAATGGAAGAAATGCTGGGCTGGAATCGCAGCACCACCCTGACCCACCTGCGGCGCATGGAGGAGAAGGGCATGGTGAGAAGCAGCGATGTAAGCGGCACCAAGACCTTTTACCCTGCTCTGCGCCGGGAGGATGCGGTCTTGCAGGAGACCGAGAGTTTCCTGGACCGGGTGTATCACGGCAGCGTCAGCTTGATGCTCAGCGCCCTGACCCGGAAACAGTCGCTGCCCCAGGAGGAGATCGACGAGCTTTACGCCTTGCTGGAGGAAATGGAGGGAAACAGCCATGACTGAGTGGATCGTTAGCAGCAGTGTGCTGATTTTGGTAGTGGTCTTGCTGCGGTTTTTGCTCCGGGGCAAGATCCGGCTGAAGCTCCAGTACGGCCTTTGGGCGCTGGTGCTGGCGCGGCTGCTGGTGCCGGTGAGCTTTGGCAGTACGGCCATTAGTCTTGAGAACCGACTGGAGGAAACTCCGGTGGTGCAGCAGTTTGCTATGGCGGAGCAGGTGGAGCACTTTACCTACCATGCCGACGGCACCGCCACCGGCTACTATACCTTTGCTCCGGTTTTGGATCACACCGACCAACCGGTGGAAGCGAAACCCGTACCCCAGCAGTTCACCCGGCAGGAGGCGCTGCAGATTACAAGCATCCGCTCCGCGGGAAAATGGATCAAATGGATCTGGATCGCCGGTATGGCGGTGATGGGCGCAGTGTTTTTGGTGTCCAATCTCCGGTTTTCCCGACAGTTAAGAAGATCCCGGCAATTGCTTACCCGGCAGAAACTTCCGGTGTATGTGACCGGGGCGGTGGATACCCCCTGCCTGTTCGGCCTGTTCCGCCCCGCCATCTACCTGACCCCGGAGGTTGCAGAGGATGACCGGCATCGGGAGTATGCGATTGCTCACGAGCAAACCCACTATACCCACTGGGATATGGTTTGGTCTGCCCTGCGGTGCGTGGCGCTGGTGCTTCATTGGTATAATCCCTTAGTCTGGTGGGCGGCGGTGCTGTCCCGGGAGGACGGGGAGCTGGCCTGTGATGAGCAGACCATTGCCCGGCTGGGCGAGGAGAACCGGGCGGAGTACGGCCGGGTGCTCATCGACCTGACCTGCAAAAAACGCAACAATTTGTTGCACACGGCTACGATGATGACCGGTAGCGGCAAGAGCATTAAAGAGCGGATCAAACTGATTGCCAAAAAGCCGAAAATGGCGCTCTATACCCTGATCGCGGTGATTTTGATCGCCGCGGTGGCGGTAGGCTGCACCTTCACCGGAGGCAAAGACCCGGCGGCAGATACCGACCCCACGGAAAACCAGGGCGTGCAGCTGCCTACGGCTATGGAAGAGGACGGACAGGTAATTATGCCCACCGGCGTGCCGGAAGAACCGCCCCAGAACGCAACAGCGCTGACCCAGGAGGAAATGGACGCCCTGAATGCCCGATTCCAGCCGGCAGAGGGCGAAGCCAACCCGGAATTCCAGGCAGTCTATGCTGCCATTTACGGCGGTGACTATACATCCCCCGCTCTGCCTATGAGCAGCTTCCTGTGCAGAGCCATGGGTACAGAGGTGACCGATGCAGAAGAATTGGCTGCTCTGCCTTGGAATCCGGCGCAAGGCATCTGGAAGATCACCGGTCAGCAGCTAAATGACCTGCTGGAAACCTGCTTCAATACTTCCTTGGACAGAATCGAAAAACAGGATATGGAAGCCGTATACTATCGGCAGGATACCGATACCTACTACTACCGCCCGATTCCCGTGCAGATCGAAAAGGTGTGGGTAACCGAGGGTTACCGGGACGAAGTAAATGTGATCTATCTGGATGTGTATGTACAGCCTGCCGGAAGAGCCTTCCCCTATTGGTGCCGGGTGGTTATGGTCCCGGACTCCCAGGGCCAGTACCATATCCATAGCGTCAAAGACATTCCCTATAAGCCGGCAGAACCCACAGATCCCACCATAGAATACAAAGAGGCGCTTCCGGAGGAAATCACCGGCACCCCCCTGACAGAGGAAGAACTCTCTGCGTTTACAGAGCTGTTTGCAATAGAAGACGGGGAAGACAACTGGTACAATGCCCTGCTGGCCAGCGAGTTCCTCCGCCCGGTGGATATCAATACCAGAGCTCTCTTCGTAAACGGATATCATCCCTACTTAGAACTGACCGACGCGGATGTGGCCTTTTTGAATTCTTTGTCTTGGTATGAGCCCAATGCGGGAGATGTATATAAAATACCGGCAAGCTATATGGAAGAAGTGCTCCATAACTATTTGGGTGTTTCCCTTGCCAGTGTGAACCGGCACTACCTGGATTCTATGGAGTACTTTGCAGACGGCGAATGCTACTTTGGCGGTGGCGGTGGCGCCCTCGGGGAAAGAGACTTCGCTATGATCGACGGCAAGCGGGAAAGCGACGGAACCGTATGGCTGCTGAGCCGGACACCCGCCAAGGCCCAGGCCAATACAGATTCCCTGAAGCTCCTGTGTCTGAAGCCCCAGCCGGACAATGCGGTTGCCCCTTACCGGGTGGAAAGCTGCCGGTGGCTGATGTATCTTGGAAAGCCCTATCCTATGGAATTTGGCTCCGGTAAATATATCCCCTATATGTACACCGGCGAGCCTGTTACCATAGAAGGCAAGGTGGTGGAAGGTAACCATCGGGAGAGATTCCTGTATGCCTATGATTTGGAAAAGGAGACATATTTCCAGATCGGCCGGGCGCCGGTTCACAGCTTCTGTGGTGGACAGGAAGGCTATCTCTATTTTGTGGTTCAAGACCAATCCCAGATCATTCGCTACAGCTACGCAGGAGAGCGGATGGAGTTGGTGTACACCTCCGACAAGAAGATCATTGGGGTAAGTTACGCCCAGGACAACTATCTCATTGTGTATGATGAGTTAGGAACATATACATACGATATGACGACCGGCACTATACGCCCGCCCAGTACGGAACTTTCCGCCGACGCCCACAATCTGCCTGGCACACCGTTGGAAAAAGCGGAACTGATGGAGTTTGACAAACTCTTTTCTTACCCTGGCACCGTTGAACAGGTAGAAAATAACGAACACTGGTACAATGTGATTCTGGTCTGCGGAAGTGATACCTTTGGCGGGTTTGCCAAGCCCGAGGATATCAACCTAAGGGCGTTGTTTAACAACGGTTTCTGGGAAAACGGAAGTCGCCTGAGCCTTACAGAGGAAGAGCAGGCGTTCATCGAATCTGAAAATATGCATCACGAAGCGCCGATCCGCAAACGGCCGATCGAGAAAATGGATCAGGTGCTGCGGAGCTACTTAGGGATCTCCTTTGAACAGAGCAACAAGGTGGGTTTAGAGCATGAAAAGTATTTCCCGGAAACCGAAACCTACTTTGGATACTCTTCCGGCGCAATCATGGCATCTGATTTTGCTATGTGGCACGGCTCCCGGGAGGCAGACGGCACAGTACATTTGATCTGTGTGGTGAATCGATATACGAAAGAAACAGTGCGGCTGACCCTGCAGCCCACACCGGAGGGGGCGGAACAACCCTACTATGTGCTGTCCTGCTATGAAGTAGAACCCTGTAGATAAAAACTCTGCGAATGCCTCCAATCGAAAAAAATGCCGAAAAAGCCCCCTCGGATGAGGGGCCTTTTTGAGGGATTTTGCTATATTTCCCAAAAACAGGGTGTTTAGATTGTATAAAATAATTACAAGAACCCTCTTGACAATCAGATGACCATATGATATTATCATATCACCACAATCCTAGGAAGGTGTGATACAAATGAATTGGACGATCCCCGGTACGGTGCTTACCGCCCCCCGGTCGGAGGCAGCCCATATCGAAGAGCAGTTTCGCGCCATGTTTTTTGCTGGGGGTATGGTGCTGAGTCAAGTGTCCGCCATCACCGGTCTGGAGACATATACCATCCAGAACTGGGTGAAGCGGGGCTTTCTCACCAAGCCGGAAAATAAGCGCTACTCCCTGCGGCAGCTGTGCCGGATCATCAACATCAATATGCTAAAAAGCGTCCTGCCCATTGAGCGGATCTGCAGCCTTTTGGGCTATGTGAACGGCCGGCTGGACGATGAGGCAGACGATATGATCGACGATTCCCGCCTGTACTTTATGTTTGTGCGTCTGGCATCCCGCTCCAGGGAGCTATACCGGGAGGATACCCGGGAGGCAGTACTGGAGGAGGAACTGGCAGACTATGCAGAACCCGTCCCGGGCGCCCGGGAACGGGTGAAGCAGGCCTTGCGGGTGATGCTCACCGCATGGCTGGCAGCCCGGATGACCCAGGAGGCTGAGAAGATGCTGCAGACATTGGAGGCGCGTCCATGAAAAAAGGAATGAAAATTGCCTTGATCGTGGTGTTATCGGTGGTGGTTCTGTATTTTGTATGGGGTAGCCTGCAATCGGTTTTCCAATCCGCCGATTGGGCCACCGGCAAGAAGCTGCTGCCCCAGGCTCTGTCCGGTACCGCCTGCATTGCGGAAATGGAAGATGAGCAGTACCTGCTCTGCGACCGGGTATATGACCTGTACTTCCAGTTTCTCATGCACGCCTCCCCTAACAAGGCCCAGACCCCCCAAGGGGGCCGTGAGCTGCTGCTGTTTACCAAAAACGGCAGCGTGCTGATCCGGGAGAACCCGGAAAATCCCAACGGCGCGGAAATAACCATACAAACACCGGAACAGACCCGGCAGTTTTCCCTGCTGCTGACGGTGAAATTCGACTCCCTTGTGGACTTGTTCAACGGCGCCGGCGGCGAAAACACCCCTGTAGAGAACTATAGTTTTAGCTAAGAAAGGAACAAACAAATGGAAGAAAACGGAACTTACAGTTGGAAACCTGAGGGAAATCCTCAAAAACCCAAAAAAACCGTGAATGTGAAGAAAATCAAGCGGTTTCTTGTCATCGCTGTTGTGGCTGTGTTTGTGCTGGTGCTGGCAGGCACCTGCTTCTACACGGTGGATGACAAGCAGCAGGCGGTGGTGACCACCCTCGGCAAGGTCTCCGATGTGACCGATGCAGGCGTCCCCTTCATGCTGCCCTTTGGCATCCAGAAGGCCCAAAAAGTGGATGTGAATGTGTACCAGAAATTTGAATTGGGCTACGAAAGCAACCCCGGCGGAGATGGCTATATCGTCAATACCGCGGAGAGCAGTATGATCACCGGCGACTACAACATCGTCAACATCGACTTCTTTGTGGAGTATAAGATCTCCGACCCGGTGGCCTACCTGTATTCCTCCACCGACCCGGAGGACATCCTGCGGAATCTGATCCAAAGTCAGGTGCGCAATGTGGTAGGCTCCTCCAGCGTGGATGCGGTGCTCACCGACGGCAAGGAGAATATCCAGATGCAGGTCAAGGAGCTGGTGACCCAGATTTTAAGCGAGTATAACATCGGCTTGACCCTGGTGGATGTGAAGATCCAGGATTCCGAGCCCCCCACGGTGGATGTGATCGAGGCTTTCAAGGCGGTGGAAACTGCCAAGCAGCAGGCAGAGACTGTGGTCAACGATGCCAAGGCTTACCAAAACGCCAAGTTGCCCGAGGCCCAGGCCCAGGCGGATAAGCTGATCCAGAACGCCGAGTACCTGAAGCAGAACCGAATCAACGAGGCCCTGCAGCAGGTGGCCATGTTCCAGGCAATGTATGAAGAATACGCCCAGAATCCGGACATCACTAAGTCCCGGATGTACTATGAAGCCATTTCCCAGATCCTGCCCGGGGTGAAGCTGTATATCAACACCGCCTCCGGCGGCGAGGATGTGCAGATGCTGCTGCCTCTGGAATCCATGGTAAATGTCCAGAACAACACCACTGAAGGAGGTAACAACTAATATGAAAAAGTCTATTATTATCGCCCTGGTTGTGATCCTTCTTGTGATCGTAGCCGCCAACAGCTTTTATGTGGTACGGGAAAACCAGTACGCCTGTGTGGTGGAGTTTTCCAAGATCGTGGCTACCAACGACCAGCCGGGCCTGCACTTCAAAGTGCCGTTCCTGCACTCTATCAAGTATTTCTCCAACGCCACCCAGCTTTATGATATCCCGCCCTCCGAGGTCATCACCCTGGATAAGCAGAACATGACCGTGGACTGCTATGTGCTGTGGGAGATCTCTGACCCGCTGAAGTTCTACCAGACTCTGGGCAACGGCACGGTAGCCGAGCAGCGGCTGGGCGACCAGACCTACACCGCGCTGAAGAATGTGATGGGCACTCTGGCCCAGGCAGACATCATCAATATGGAAGACGGCGGCAAGCGCAATGAGATCTACGACGGCATTGCCACCACCGTCAACGAAAAGGCGAAAGCATACGGCATCAATGTGCTGGATGTGAAGATCAAGCGCTTTGACCTGCCGGAGAGCAACCTGAACGCAGTCTACTCCCGGATGATCTCCGAGCGGAATCAGATGGGCTCCAAGTACACCGCCGACGGTAACTATGAGGCATCCATCATCCGCAACGATGTGGATAAGCAGGTGAACATCATGGTCTCCAATGCTGAAGCTGAGGCCGCCAAGCTGGAGGCGGAAGGTGAAGCTGAGTACATGCGTCTGCTGGCAGAGGCCTACGACAGCCAGGAAAAGAAGGACTTTTACGAGTTCATTCTGGCGCTGGACGCGCTGAAGCAGAGCCTTACCGGCAGCGAAAAGACCGTCATTCTGGACGCGGATTCCAAGCTTGCCCAGATCCTCACCGGCAACTAAGGAGGCAGTCGCCATGGCGATCTTTGAAAAAACCTTCCTCACCGACTTCGATGAGCTGCTGAATCGAGTGGAGAAGGTGGTTTTGAACGGCAGCGTCTCTGCCTCGTTGGAGGAGAGCGCGGATTATAAAACCGCCCAGGGCCGGTGCAGCGTGCGGGTGTTCGAGCGCTACAGCTACGCCGGGGGCAACCGGGTGAGTATGAGCGTGACACTGTTTCAAGCCGGTGAGCTGGTGCACCTGTGCGCCATCACCTCCGGCGGAAGCCAGGCAATGTTCTTTAAGATCAACACCTGGGGCGAGGAATCCTTTCTGGATACCCTGAAACATTCCCTGTAACAATCATAACCACCGGCCGTGCCGGTGGTTTGCACAGGCCCTCTTAGGGCCTTTTACCAGCCGAGCCCATAGGCACATCAAATTTTCTTTCGCTTGTGTGTGGTGCCCCGCCACCGCAGATGCGGTTAGGTGCGCACTAGGCCCCCTTGTGTAAAGGGGGCTGTCACCGCACAGCGGTGACTGGGGGATTGTCACTACGAGTACAACCCCTCCGTCACGGCTTAACGCCGTGACACCTCCCCTTACACAGGGGAGGCTTGACCCTGCGGCGGGACTGGGCATAGCGAAAGCTTTTTGGAACCACCAGCTGGGCTGGTGGTTTTCTTTAACCAATAAAAATACCGCCCGGTGTCCTATTGGACACCGGGCGATGTTTTTGCTTAGTTGTTCTTCATCACGATGGTTTCCACGCAGTCGCCCACATGCTCGCAGGCGTCGGCGCATTTTTCCAGCTTGTCGAAGATCTCCCGCCAGCAGATGACGGTCAGCACATTTTCGGAGTAGTCGGTGGATTTCAGGGTTGCTTCCAGATACAGCCGGTCGCACTCCTCCTCCTTGTGGCTCAGGTTGATGATCATCTCGTGGAGCTTCTTGGGCTTCTTGAAGTTCACAAGCTCCGTCAGCATCTCGGCCATCAGCTGGGTGCACTCCACGATCTTGGCAGCAAAGTCAATGGCCTCGGGGACGATGGTCTCAATGCGATCCACAAAGATCCGCTGCAGCACTTCCTCGATGCAGTCGGCAACCTCATCGATGTTAGCGCTGATCTGTGCCAGATCCTCCCGCTCCAAAGGTGTGACAAATGCCTTGGCCAGATTGGTGGACATCTCGTGCTTCACACCGTCGGCGGCATGCTCAAAGGAGTGCATTTTTTCCATCATCAAGCGGATGTTTTTGTAATCGTAATTGGTCAGGCACTCCTGCAGATAAGTGGCAGCCTGATTGCAGTAACCGGCAGCGGCCAGAAAATTGTCAAAATAGAAACGGTCAGCTTTAGCCATAGTAATTTTCCTTTCTTAATTAAAAAATTGCAAGAAACAGCTTGGTCATCAAAAAGCCGATCAAGCCGCAGCCGGGGAAGGTCAGCACCCAAGTGAGCACCATTTCCTTCACCACGCCAAAGTTGATGGCTTTTACATTCTTCACAGCGCCAACACCCATGATCGCGGTGGTCTTTGCGTGGGTGGTGGAGACGGGCAAGCCCAAAACAGAGCACAAAAGCAGGGCAGAAGATGCAGACAGGTCGGCGGAGAAGCCTTGATATTTCTCCAGCTTTACCATATCCATGCCCACGGACTTGATGATTTTCTTGCCGCCGATGGCGGTACCCGCAGCCATAATCACGGCGCACAGGACCATGATCCAGGCCTCCGGGGTCGTGCCCTCGGGAATGGTCATATTGCCCTGCGCCATAATAAAGCAGAAAATGATGATGCCCATAAATTTCTGTCCGTCTTGCGCGCCGTGCATAAATGCGGAGTAGGCAGCGCCGGCGATCTGGGCGTATTTGAAGACCGGCTCGGTCTTCCGTCGTTCCACATTCCGGAAGGCCAAGGTGACCAGCTTGCATACCAGCCAACCCAGACCGAAGCCCAAGCTCACGGAGATGACGATGCCGTAGAGCACCTTTACCCACTCTCCGCCGTTGATGCCGGAAAAGCTGCCGTTCAGCGCAATGGCAGAACCGGAAAGACCGGCAATCAGCGCGTGGCTCTCACTGGTGGGGATGCCGAACACAAAAGCAGCGGTGGCCCAGGTGACGATGGCGAACATAGCAGCGCTCAAGGCGATGATGGCTTTGTTGGAGTCCTCACCGAAATCCACCATTTTTGTGATGGTCTCTGCCACCTTGGGGCTGAGCATGGTCATCACATACACACCCAGGAAGTTGAAAATAGCGGCCATGATAATAGCTGCCCGGTCGGACATACACCGGGTCACCACGCAGGTGGCGATGGCGTTGGGGGCATCTGTCCAGCCGTTGACCAGAATGACGCCCAGGGTCAGCGCCACAGCCAAAAACAGCAGGGGGTTCTGGGACATTTGACTCCAGAAAAAGGAAAGGGATGTATCCATAGAGTTCCTCCGAGCTTGGAAATTTATGTTATTTAATCCAATTTTCTCTGCGTACCATATTATCACAGCTTTCACCAGCGGTCAACAAAATTTTTGGGAAATGGGGATTTGACGGACCGGGCGGTTTCTGCTATAATTACCGTGAAATATTATGGAATACGAGGGTTTTCCTATGAGAATGAGACGCATGAAAAATCTAGAGCCGCGCATGGAGGCTTGCGCTGCCTACCGGGTCATGGACCCGGCAGAAAAGAAGGGTCAGTGGCGGAGCTTGATGCCGGGTTGCACCGCTCTTTGGGTGGAGGTAGGCTGCGGCAAGGGCAAATTCACCGCCGAGACCGCCCAGGCCAATCCCACGGTGCTGCTGATCGCCGTGGAGCGCTGCCGGGAGGCTATGGTGGTGGCCATGGAAAAAGCCAAGTCCATGGGCCTTCGTAACGTGTATTTTATCGACATGGATGTGGCGGGTATTGAGGAAATCTTTGCCCCGGAGGAAATGGACCGGCTGTTCATCAACTTCCCGGACCCCTGGCCCCGGAAGAAGAACGCCAAGCGCAGACTCACCCACCGGAGCTTTCTTCATAAGTACTGTCGTACTGTCCGGGAGGGCGGCCAGATCCATTTCAAGACCGATAACGCCCCCTTATTCGAGTATTCTCTGGAAGAATTTGCCGCCTGCGGCCTGCAGGTGAATGCTTTGACCCGGAATCTTCACGAAAACGGCATCGTGGGCATTATGACCGGTTATGAGGAGAAGTTCCACGCATTGGGAACGCCCATCAACCGGTGCGAGGTGGTTTGCAAGCCCTTCCAAATGCCCGAAGAGGAAAAGAAAGAAACGGAAGCATAAAGCCTGTCATTGGGAAGGTGCGTTGGCACCTGTGGCAATCTCCTTCTTAGGATGGGGATTCCCACGGGCATAAATGCCCTCGGAATGACCGAATAAAGGAGCAATTATGAACACCTATCACGCAGGAGACTGCGATGTTGTTGTAATCGGCGCGGGACACGCGGGCATTGGGGCGGCGCTGGCCGCTGCCCGGCTGGGTCTGCAGACCGTCCTGTTTACCATCAATCTGGATGCGGTGGGCAATATGCCCTGCAATCCCGCCATCGGCGGCACCGGCAAGGGCCATTTGGTCCGGGAGCTGGATGCCCTGGGCGGAGAAATGGGTCTGGCTGCGGATGCGGCTTGCATCCAGTACCGGATGCTGAACCGGGGCAAAGGCCCGGCGGTCCACTCCCTTCGTGCCCAAGGCGACCGGCGGCGGTATCAGGAATATATGAAGCACACCCTGGAAAAGCAGGAAAATCTGCAGCTGAAACAGGCGCAGATCGTGGAGATTTTCACGGAAAACGGCGCTGTTACAGGCGTAAAAACCAAGCTGGGGGCGATCTATCACGCCAAGGCGGTGATCATCGCCAGCGGCACATACTTAGATAGCACCGTCATCACCGGCGAGAGCGTGGAGAGCGCCGGCCCGGACGGCATGCACGCCTCCATCGGTTTGGCGGATAATCTGCGGCAGCTGGGTCTGCCCCTGCGTCGGTTTAAGACCGGAACGCCCCCCAGAGTGAACCGCAGGTCGATCGACTTTTCCAAAATGGAGCTGCAGCCGGGAGATGAAGACCCCGAGCCCTTCTCCTTCCGCACCACCCATCGGCTTAACAACCAAGCGGTGTGCTATCTGACTTATACCAACGAGGAAACCCACCGAATCATTCAGGAGAATCTCCACCGCTCCCCTATGTACGACGGAACGATCTCCGGGGTTGGCCCTCGGTATTGCCCCAGCATTGAGACGAAAATCGTCCGTTTCGCGGACAAAAACCGCCATCAGCTGTTCATCGAACCCTGTGGTCTGGATACCGAGGAGATGTACATTCAGGGTTTCTCCTCCTCCCTTCCCGAGGATGTGCAGCGGCAGATGCGCCACTCTGTGCCGGGACTGGAAAACGCCCAGATGATGCGCCCGGCCTACGCCATTGAGTATGAGTGCATCGACCCCACCAGCCTGCTGCCCACACTGGAATACAAAAAGATCTCCGGGCTCTACGGCGCGGGGCAGTTCAACGGCTCCTCCGGTTATGAGGAGGCGGCGGTGCAGGGTCTGGTGGCCGGCATCAATGCGGCGCTGAAAATTCAGGGGAAAGACCCGCTGATCCTCACCCGGGATACCAGCTATATCGGCACGCTGATCGACGATCTGGTGACCAAGGGCACGGAAGAGCCCTACCGGATCATGACCAGCCGGTCGGAATACCGGCTGCTCCACCGGCAGGACAATGCCGACCAGCGGCTGACCCATATCGGCGCGGCAGTGGGACTTGTGCCCCAGGCACGGCTGCAGCAGGTGGAGGAGAAATATCTGGCTGTTGCCCGGGAAATCCGCCGGCTGGAAGCCTGTGGCGTACCCGGCAGTCCGGAATTAAATGCAATGCTTGCCCTGCGGGAGTCTACCCCGGTGGAAAACTCCGCAAGACTTGCCGACCTGCTGCGCAGACCTCAGGTGACCTATGCCGACATTGCTCCCTTTGACCCGGGCAGACCTGAGCTTCCCCTGTCTGTGACCCAAGAGGTGGAGATCCAGGTGAAGTACGCAGCCTATCTTGCCCGGCAGGAAAAGCAGGTGGCGGAATTTAAGAAAGAGGAATCCCGTCTGCTGCCGGCAGATCTGGACTACGGATCCATCGCCGGTCTGCGGCTGGAGGCCCGGGACAAGCTCTCCCAGATCCGGCCCATGTCCATCGGACAGGCAAGCCGCATCTCCGGCGTCAGCCCGGCAGATATTGCGGTGTTGCTGATCTGGCTGGAACAAAACAAAGGATAATAAAAAACCCCGGTTCGTTATGAACCGGGGTTTTCTTAGTGTATAAAAGAACCTGTCATTGCGAAGGTGCGATAGCACCTGTGGCAATCTCCTGAACAGGTGTTGATTAGGCGTTGCCTTCCATTTCCTTCAGGGCGTCCTTGCGGCTGAAGTTTGCGCGGCCCTTCTCGTCGAAGCCCATAAACTTCACCCAAGTCATATCGCCCAGGTTCAGAACATCCTCCACCTTCTCAACACGGCGGTTTTCCAGCTTGGAGATGTGCACCATGCCGTCGTGGCCGGGAGCGATCTCCACGAATGCGCCGATGGGCAGGATGCGGACAACCTTACCGTAGTACAGCTTGCCAACCTCGGGAACGAAGCAGATGTCGTCCACCATCTTCTTAGCAGCGTAAGCGGCAGCGGAGACAACAGCGGAGATGAAGACGGAGCCGTCGTCATCGATGTCCACCTTAGCGCCGGTGTCGGCGCAGATCTTCTGAATGGTCTTGCCGCCGGAGCCGATGACCTCGCGGATCTTGTCCACGGGAATCTTCAGGCTCAGCATCTTGGGAGCATACTCGCTGACCTCAGCGCGGGGCTCGGGAATGCAGGGGATCATA
>JAZNRW010000055.1:0-7786 GCA_045590835.1 Faecousia sp. | reverse complement strand
TGGCTATGGCAAAGCAGACTGCTGCGGAAGGGAGTGTGTGATATGGAACAAAAAACACTTCGTAAATCCGGCAGATTGGGAGAGATCTTCCGCAGCCGTGAGGCCAGTCTGATTTTGGTCATGGTGCTGCTGGTAGCCGTTATTCAGTGGCGAAGCGGCGGCCTGTTCCTGACCGGCGATGTTATTAAAAATGTGACGCAAAACTATGCCCACACCGCAGTTTTGGCCTTTGGTATGCTGCTGGTGCTGCTTATTGGCGGTATCGACATCTCCATTGGCGCAAC
Organism: Faecousia sp.; assembly: GCA_045590835.1. Classification (GTDB taxonomy): domain Bacteria; phylum Bacillota; class Clostridia; order Oscillospirales; family Oscillospiraceae; genus Faecousia. The sequence goes on along the minus strand of JAZNRW010000055.1, from coordinate 7,502 downwards.
GCTGGCGCTGAGCGGTATGGCAACCTGTCTGATGATGCGCGACGGCCATATCACCAGCCCCCTCGTGGCCTACCTGTTCAGCATTTTGGTCGGCACGGCCTGCGGCCTGGTTATCGGTTTGATCGTCTCCAAAGGCAAGGTCATCCCCATTATCGCAACACTGGGTATGCAGTATGTTTTCCGCGGCCTGGCATATTATATTGCAGGCTACGACTGGGTTGCCTCTGACGAGCTGCTCCCTGGCTATAAGAGCTTTGCGTGGAACTCCTTCCTAGGGATCAACAACCTGGTTTGGATCGTTATTGTTGTATTCTTTGTGATGCTGGTGTTCCTGAAATGGACCGGCTTCGGACGGCAGATCTATGCTGCAGGCTCCAATCCCGAGGCTGCCCGGATCTCCGGTATCAATATTGACCGGGTGAAGATCATTGTCTATAGCATCAATGGTGCTATCGGCGGTTTGGCAGGCGCTATGGCTACCAGCCTGTACGGCAACGCCCAGGGTTCTACCGCTATGGGCGCAGAGATGGATGTTATTGCAGCCTGCGTCATCGGCGGTGTCAGCCTGAACGGCGGCCAGGGCAGTGCGTTGGGTGTTCTGCTGGGCGCGGTGACCATTGCCATCATCAGTAAATCTCTGAGCCTTGTGGGCATTGATGCATTCTGGCAGCAGGCATTGAAGGGCGCGATCATTCTGGTAGCTGTCCTGGTTAATGTGATGGTGCAGCGCAATGTTGCCCGCCGTGCGCTGAAAAGGAGGGACATCTGATGGCTACAAAATCCGGTCGTGTGATTTCCCATAAAGACGAATTTTCCTTAGCAAAGCTGCTTCTGCGCTGGGAATCTTTGTTGATCCTGATTTTCCTGGCAGTCAATGTGATGAACATTTGCCTGTCCCCCTATTACCTCAACGCCTACAACCTGTTCACAAATATCAATAACTTTATGAACACGGCGATTATCGCGCTGCCTATGGCATTTATCCTGCTGCTGGGCGATATCGACCTGTCTGTGGGCGGCAATGTGTGTCTTTCCGCCACTATGCTGGGTATTGTGTATAACGCCACCGACAACATTTGGCTGGGCATTCTGGCTTGCTTGGCAACTGCCACCCTGTGCGGCCTGCTCAACGGCGTGATCCTCACTAAATTCAGCGAGCTGGCACCTATGATCGTAACGCTGGCTACCAACATTATTTACCGTGGCCTGTCGGAGCGAATCCTGGGCAACGGCTCCACCGGCGGTATGCTCAATGTGTCCTGGTTCAGCAAGATCTTCTACGGACGGCTGTTCAATCTGATTCCCTATCCGCTGATCGTATTTGCTGTGCTGGCGGTGGTATTTGGCCTGGTTATGCATAAAACAGCCTTCGGTCGCCGGATGTTCGCCATCGGCTCCAATAAGAAGGCAGCGGCCTATGCAGGCGTCAAGGTGGATAAGATCCGGCTGTTGGTCTTTACTCTCACCGGCTTTATGTGCGGCCTGTCTGCAGTGATCTACTGCTCCAAGCTGGGCTCTGTGAAGAGCGACGTGGCTGACGGCTTCGATCTGGAAGCCATCTCCATGTGCGTGCTGGGCGGCATCTCCACTGCCGGCGGCAAGGGCACAATGGTAGGCGCTGTGATCGCGGTATTCACAGTGGGTCTGCTGCGCTATGGCCTGGGCCTGATCAATCTGGAGGGCCAGACCATCCGCATTATCATTGGTGCGCTGCTGATTTGTGTGGTTATGTTCCCCACAATCCGGGACGGCATAAAAAAACTTTTCAGCAAGAAAAAGTAATTCATTATAGTATGTACACCGAAAAGGGTGTTCATATAAAATCAAAATTTAGAAAGGAACTATTACCATGAAGAAACTCATCGCTATCCTCTTGGTATCTCTGATGGCTCTGTCTCTGGTTGCTTGCGGCAACAACGGCGGCGAAGCCGGTGAGGCTACCTACGCAATCGTCTGCAAAGACGCATCTAACCCCTACATGCTGAGAATGATCAGCGGTTTCGAGGCTGCTTGTGAAAAGCTGGGCGTTAAGTCTGTTACCAAGTCCCCCGAATCTGCTACCGTTGACGGCCAGATCACCATCGTCAACGAGCTGGTTGCTCAGGGCGTTAAGGGTATCGCCATCGCTGCTAACGACGCGGCTGCTCTGGAAGCTACTATCCAGGCTGCTACCGCTCAGGGCATCGTGGTTGTAACTCTGGACTCCGACACCAAGGGCTCCCAGATGTTCGTCAACCAGGCCGGTGTTGAGCAGGTTGCTCAGGTTCTGGTAGATTCCATTTACGACATGGCTGGCGGCGAAGGCGAATTCGCAGTTCTGTCTGCTTCCTCCACTGCTACCAACCAGAATGCTTGGATCGCTGCTATGGAAGACATCATCGCTGCTGACGAGAAGTACGCCAACCTGACTTGGGTTGAGACCGTATATGGCGACGACGAGCCCCAGAAATCTACTGACGAAGCACAGAGCCTGATGACCAAGTATCCCGACCTGAAGGTTATCTGCTGCCCCACCACCGTTGGTGTTCTGGCTTGCGCACAGGCTGTTCAGAATGCTGGCTCCTCCATTAAGGTTGCCGGTCTGGGTCTGCCTTCCGAAATGAAGGACTATGTCGGCGACGACAAGGTCTGCCCCTACATGTATCTGTGGAACCCCATTGATGTGGGCAACTGCGCCGCATACATGATCGACGCTCTGGCAGAAGGCAAGGTCGGCGAGATCGGCACTTCCTTCGAGGCTAAGAACGGCACCACTTACGAAGTTATGGCTGGCGATCCTGCTGCAAAGCAGATCATCGTTGGACCTCCCTTCGCATTCACCGGCGAGAACATTGCTGAGTGGGCAGAGGTTTACTAAGATATAATCTCACATATAAAAAAGGTTAGGGCCTCGGCCCTAACCTTTTTGCAATATTATGACTCGTTGCGGAGCAGAGCGTGCTCCATGTTTTTGCCGGCACTGTAGAAGAATACATTGTCCCGGGCGGGTTCCAGCTCGGTAAGCAGGCCCCGGGTGCTATAGACTGCGTAGCTGCGGAACAGAACGGGGCACAGCAGACCCTTGTCCATAACATACTTATATAAACTATAGTAGTTACCGTGGTTAGCCAGAGCGTCCAGACAGAGGGCATAGGCGCCTACTTCGTTGACACCGCCGTAGCTCAATTCACCATAGGTGTGGAAAAATGGGGTGAGATCCATATTGGGAGAGAGCATGGTCTGGCCCAGATAGAGGTCATAATCCCGGGTATAGATGGCGTAGGTGTAGTCAGAGCCGGAAAGCTGCTTAACAGTTACATGCAGTCCGGCGGCACTGAGCATATCGGCAATAGAATGAGCTACCCGAACCCGAAGGCTGTCGCCTTTGTTGACCAATAGCACCACTTCTTCACCCATCATCAGCTGGCTTCGGACTGCAGATGCAAATTTTTCTGCATCATAAGTGTAGCGGGAGGCCAGATTCTGATTGTAGTAGGGGAATTCCGGAGATGCAGGCAGGGTTACAGCGGAGGCGTAGCCGCGGTAGTATTCATCGGTGAGAAATTCCCGGTCGATGGCGTGGGTCAAGGCGGTGCGAATCACATCGTTGGAGAAAACATCGCTGTCAGCAGAGCAGGCGAGGTAAATGAACATACCGTTTTCGCAGTTCCAAAGCTCGTAGTCGCAGCGGTAGTCAGCAAAATAGTCGGAGCAGGGGTCGGCGCAAACCAGATCCACATCACCAAACTGAAATTCATCCCGGATCTGGGTGTTGGACTTGCCCTCCAGCAAGGTAATGGAGGAGGCGGTGATAACGGAATCGTAGGTACTCCAGTTGTCGGAGCGGCGGCGCAGACGGGAAAGATCGCCGGATTCGTCCAGAATATAGGGGCCTGTACCTGCGGGGCGGTCACTTTCCAGATCGGCTTCCGGGATAATGGGAATATCCAGCAGCTGGGGCAGGTTTTCCATTGGGGTATCCAGCTTGATTTCCACACCGCCGTCTTCCGTTACCGAAATATCGGTGATATGGAAGAACCGGCCCTTATAGATTTGGCTTTCCTTGGCAGCCAAAAGGGTGGCGGCTACATCCTGGGCAGTCAGTACTGCACCGTTGGAAAATTTGGCTTTTTCCGGCTAGAAGGTGAAGATGCGGGAGACGGGGCTGATCCGGAACTGCTTGCAAACCATAGGCTCAGGCTCATAATCCCGGTTTACGGCAAACAGCCCCTGGTACAGCAGCGAAATAATGACCCGGTTGGTATAATCGTTGCATTTAAGGGGATTTAAGGTCTTTTCCCGATAGTAGATCAGAGTCAGCGCCTGCTCTGGCGGCTCGACATCTTCCTCCGGTGTTTCCACTGCGCCCAAACCGTCGCCGGTGGGTTCGTAGGGTTCATCCTCACTGCTGCAGCCGGCAAACAGGGAAAGGGCCATCGCCAGCAGGACGAGGATACTTAACAGCTTTTTCATCAGCCGGTCTCCTTATTGTTCCATACCTGCCGCTACATCTTTGTCGCGGCAGCATTTTTTATATTTCTTTCCGCTGCCGCAGGGACAGGGATCATTGGGGCCTACCTTAGAAGCTTTGCGCACAGGCTGCTGCTTGACTGTCTTATCGGCAGTGCCGGAGGTGCCGGTTTCTTTGGCAACCTTTACCCGCTTCACTTCCTGGGCGGGTCTGAGCTGAACGCCGAACATCCGGCGGACAGTTTCTTCCCGGATGGCGGTGATCATAGCCTGGAACATCTCGTAGCCTTCTTCTTTGTAGGCGACCACAGGATCGTGCTGACCGTAGGCCCGCAGACCGATGCCCTGCTTCAGATCGTCCATGGCGTCGATGTTGTCCATCCAGTATTCATCCACGACCCGGAGCATAACCACCCGTTCCAGCTCCCGCATCATAGCGCTGCCGTAAGCGGTTTCTTTGGCGTTATATACTGCCATAGCCAACTCGTAAACAGCGGCACACAGCGCCTGCTGATCGGCACCGTTTTCCGGCAGGGGAGGATTCTTAATGAGGAAATATTTGCCGATTTCGGACAGAAGTGTCTTGCGGCCTTCCTCGTCCAGTACACCACCGGCCTGACCGACGCAGTCGGCAACCAGGGAATTGACCACATCCCGGATCATATTTTCCATACTCTCCCGCAGATCCTCGCCGTCGAGAACCTTCTGGCGCTGGGCGTAGATCACTTCGCGCTGGGTATTCATAACATTATCGTATTCCAAAACGCTCTTTCTGGAGCGGAAATGGCGGCTTTCCACATTTCTCTGGGCGTTTTCCACCGCACCGGAGAGAATCTTGGCATCAATGGGTGTGTCCTCATCCAGACCCAGAGTATCCATCATACCCATGATTCGGTCGGAGGCAAATAAACGCATAAGATCGTCCTGCAGGCTCAGATAGAACCGACTTTCGCCCGGGTCGCCCTGACGACCGGAACGGCCGCGAAGCTGGTTGTCGATACGCCGGGATTCGTGACGCTCGGTGCCGATAATAAACAGGCCGCCTGCATCCCGTACCTTTTGGGCCTCCTCGGCCATCTGCGCTTTAAAGCGGTTGTGCAGGTTTTTGTATTCTTCCCGAATACCCAAAATCTCAGGGTCGTCGGTTTCAGAATAGGCGTTGGCCTGCTGCAGCAATTCTTCGGGGATGTTCCGCTTGCGCAGCTCGTTCATAGCCATATATTCAGCATTGCCGCCCAGCACGATATCTGTGCCACGGCCTGCCATATTGGTGGCAATGGTGACAGCACCGAACTTGCCCGCCTGAGCAACGATCTGTGCTTCCTGCTCGTGGTTCTTGGCGTTCAGAACACTGTGGGGAATGCCGGATTTTTTCAGCACCTTAGAGAGCAATTCGCTCTTTTCAATGGAAACTGTACCCACCAGAACAGGCTGCCCCTTCTGGTAGCATTCCTGTACCTGGCGCACGATGGCCCGGAATTTGCCCAATTCGGTTTTATAAACCACATCGGAGCGATCCAGACGGACTACAGGCCGGTTTGTGGGAATTTCCACCACATCTAAGCTGTAAATGGCGGCAAATTCCTCTTCCTCGGTCAATGCCGTGCCGGTCATGCCGGAGAGCTTGTTATACAGCCGGAAGAAATTCTGGAAGGTGATGGTGGCAAGAGTCTTACTCTCGCTGGCAACCGTTACGCCTTCCTTGGCTTCGATTGCCTGGTGCAGGCCTTCGTTGTACCGCCGACCGTACATCAAACGGCCTGTAAACTCATCCACAATGATGATTTCGCCGTCTTTGATCACATAGTCAATATCCCGTTTCATCAGACCCCGGGCCTTCATAGCCTGGTTCAGATGATGGGAAAGGGTGGCGTTTTCGCCGTCACCTAAGTTCTCTACGCCGAAATGGCGCTCCGCCTTGGCAATACCGGAGGCGGTGAGGGAAACAGAGTGGGATTTTTCATCTACGATGTAATCGCAATCGTAGCTGTCCATCTCCTCTTTCTCGTCGGTTTTGGCAAAAACCACCTTCCGCAAACCGGCCACAAACTGATCCGCCATCTCATAGAGCTTGGAGGAGTCTTCGCCCTTGCCGGAGATGATCAGCGGCGTACGGGCCTCATCAATCAAGATGGAGTCAACTTCATCTACGATGGCGAAGGCGTGACCCCGCTGTACCAATTCGGCCTTGTAAATAGCCATATTGTCACGCAGATAGTCAAAACCCAGCTCGTTGTTGGTGCAGTAGGTGATGTCGGCGGCGTAGGAAACACGGCGCTCTGCGGGCTTCATACCGGGAATGACCAGACCGACGGTCAGTCCCATATAGCGGTGGACCTTGCCCATCCATTCCGAGTCGCGTTTTGCCAAATAGTCGTTGACGGTGACTACATGGACGCCTTCGCCGGTGAGGGCGTTGAGGTAACAGGGCATAACTGCCACCAGAGTCTTGCCTTCGCCGGTCTTCATTTCCGCGATCCGTCCCTGGTGAAGCACGATGCCGCCAATGAGCTGTACCGGATAGGGCCGCATACCCAAAACCCGGTCGGATGCCTCCCGGATGGCAGCAAATGCCTCGGGGAGAATGTCGTCCAGCGTCTCACCCTGGGCAAGACGAGCCTTGAATTGGGCAGTTTTGCCCTTCAATTCCTCTTCGGAAAGGGCCTTGTATTCGTTCTCCAGGGCAAGGATCTTATCCAAGGTGGGGCGGATCTTTTTCAGCTCCCGCTCCGATCGCGTACCAAAAATTTTAGAAAGGATTCCCATAGCTTACTCCTTATCAGATGGGGAAAACCCCCATTATTTCATAGTTACCCAACATTATACCATAAAGAAAAGCAAAATAATAGTCAAAAATGTAAACATTTCAATTTCAAAACACAATTTCCGCAATAGAGCGTGTTGTGGTCAGATAAATTAGAATTTAGCGAACGATTTATCGTTCGCAATGAATTGCCTAACGGCATGATTTGCGTAAACGCATGAATTGTGATTGCACCACATGATTTGCACTGCGGTGCATAAGGATTCTGGCAATTCAAATCATGTCGCAT
>JAZNRW010000054.1:0-2229 GCA_045590835.1 Faecousia sp. | reverse complement strand
CCTTGGCTCACAGAACGACATGGCTACGATCCGACTTTGGAATTCCATCCTCACCCAGCGGGACGCGGACGCGTTCATGGAGCAATTCGCGGGTTTTCATGACAGCACGCAGGAAAAGGTCACTTACCGGGAGTCGGAAGAATGCGTTGCAGTGAACGCGGTTTTTGACAACCGGTGCTGGTTTGGCGTGGCAGAGCTGTGCTTTTAAGGCGTGCAGCTGCTGAAGATCCTGCCCGCCCCGGAGAACTATTCCAGAGAGATCTTTGAAGCCTCCCTGATCGTTGCCGCTGAGAGCGTGTTCTGGGCGGACTCGGCTATGGAGGGCCCGGACTGCGCCTATGAGGGCAGCATCATCAAAGCACTGAGCCTCAAGTGGAGAAAGATCTGAGTTGTTGGTTTGCAGAGCGTGGGATCGACCGCGCTCTGCTTTTTTTGTTGGCTCTATGTCAATAGTTGGGGTAGAGACAAAATAGAATAACTAAGGATCGTGTCGGGGAGAAATCTCCGGCACGATTTTTATGTATTGCAATGGAGGATTCTTCGACGGAAATTCTTAAAATTACGGACACCAAAACAGACTCGCTTCAAGACCTTGATTTTGTTGTTGCAGCCCTCTGTGAAGCCGTTTGACCAGGGAACATCCATGGCATTCAGGATCTCCTGAAACCAGTTGTGACAGGCTCTTGTGCAGTCAGCAAACTCCGGAAGCTCCATTGTTTCCACTTCAAATAGCCATTGTATCAGCTTCTGCTTGCCAATTTGAGACGATCCGGAGTGCATGGCCTCCAGAAACTCATTTTTCACACGGTAAGCATCCGCCAGCCTGGGAGCGATCTCAAACATCAATGCAAGTCGGTCTCGATCCTCATCCGTCAACTTCTCAGAAGACTTGTTCAGCAGCCATCTGGAACGCTTGAAATACTTGCGGAAGCGGTCTGACAGTTTGCTTTGCTCATTCTTCCTGACTCGCTCCATTGCCCATACAGCTTGTCTGGTGACATGGTATCGATCCGCTACAACAGTGGCGTTTGGGAAACAAACTCTGGCGACTTCCCGGAAATGAGGATTCATATCAGAAACAAAATAAAGAACTTTATCTCTGTTTTCAAAGCCCATAAAGTAACGAATCAGGTTGGACTCGTAACGATCCGGCAAAATATCGATCACGCACCGTGACTTCGGGTCGGTGAGGATCGTCTGGTATTTCTGCCCGCCGGCGTTGCCTCTGAACTCATCAATGGACAAAACCTCAGGCAGCTTCCGGCAACGGTAACTCACGGGAGCGAAATAACGCATGACAGTAGGTGTGGAAAGATTGAATTTGGAAGCGATCTCTTTTGCGGGGAGTATCTTGCGGAACGCTTCGATTACGGCTGCGACGAGCCTGCTGGTCACACGGTAATACCGGGGAACGAAGGTATTCTCCTCCGCGAACCGCTTCCCACAGCAGTTGCAGCGATAGCGGCGCTTACGCAGGTGCAGGAAGGTGTCTCTGGCCATGGGAACATCCTTGATGATCTGGGTGCGATAATCGTGGACACGGTCTGTAATCTCTCCACAGACCGGGCAGATATGTTTCTTACGGGGCAGTTCAATACTGATATGGAGCTGGTTAGAAAGATTTTCTGCTTTGGTGATGATTACATCTTCCAAATTCAGGAGTTTTGCAGTATAATCGTTCATGAGCATAGAGGCCTCCTTTGTGATGTGGTAGGGGTACTTTCATTGTAAAGGATTTTGTCCTCTATGCTCAACCTTTATTTACGACATTGGGGCCAGGCTCATCGCCTGACCCCAACATTTATTATAGAACCTTTTTATCTGTATGACAGCCAGCTGGTGCAAAACAAATGCTTGCATTTTTTGCCCGGCAAGTGTATAGTAAACGAAACAGCTTATTCTGGAGGCAAGATCATGGATAAAAAGACAATGACGAGAATTATTGCCATCGTGCTGCTGGCAGCGCTGTTGCTGTCCTTGCTGCCGATGATCAGCTTGGTGGGCGCTGCGCCTGCGGAGCAGGAGGCGCAAGCCCTTGCAGACAGCAGTCTGTGCTGCATGACTGACGGCGTTTCTTTGGATACCGTATTCACGGGTTTCTCAAGGCTTAATTAAACGGATTCAGCGTGTACCGGGGGTACACGCTTAATTTTTAATTTCCGGCATACCCTTGTCCCGGTGTGAATATATTGCATTAGCAAACGAGGGATAAGGAGTGAGCCTTTATGG
>JAZNRW010000053.1:0-18896 GCA_045590835.1 Faecousia sp. | reverse complement strand
CTGGGCAAGGTCGGCTATGACCTGTGCCGTCTGCTACATCAGTCCGGCGCCAAGCTGATCGTTGCCAACCGCTCCAACAAGGCTATCGCTGAGAAGGCTGCCGAGGAGTTCGGCGCAGTGATCGTTCCCACTGAGCAGATTGTTAGCCAGGAGTGCGATATCTTCTCTCCCAACGCTATGGGCGCCATCCTCAATCCCGCTAACATTGCCAAGCTGAACTGTAAGGCTGTTGCCGGCGGCGCCAACAACCAGATTCTGGACGATGCTTCCGGTGTGGCTCTGAAGGCCCGTGGCATCTACTACGCACCCGACTTTGTCATCAACGGCGGCGGCGTTATCAACGCAGCAGCTGAGGTTGACGGCCCCTACAATAAGGATGCCGTGCTTGCCAAGGTGGACAACATCTACAACACCATTGAGCACATCCTCTCCGAGTCCAAGGCTACCGGTGAGCCCGAGGGCGTGATCGCAACCCGCTACGCAGAATCCCTGATCTACAAGTAAGATATATAGAATTACAGAGGGCACAGAAATGGAAGAACTTCTTCCGTTTCTGTGCCCTCTTTGTTTGTGTGTAATATAACCGTAAGTGGGGTTAAAGCTTCTTTTTCAAAAGGAACACCATACCGCCGATCAATACTGCCAGCACTACAAGTACTGCGATGCCTGTTGTGGGGCGATCCGCATTGCTCTGCTGACTGTGATCGTGTCCGGCGTGTTCATCCTGCTCCTGCTGCAGCAGGTCATCTAAAACATCCTGGGGGATCGTGCCGTCATGGGAATGGTCCTGTTCGGTGTATTCATCCTGTTGATCGTGCTGACCATGCGTAGGCTCCGTGTACGGGTAATCAGGATCCTGCAGAGGGGAATCCTGGGCGTTGCCCGGATAAGTTGGCTCTGTATGCACTGGGGTGGTCTCCTCTTCGGTGGGCTTCCACTGGGTCATAGGACCGGATGTCTCCTCCGGCACCGTTTCAGGGGGGATGAGCTGGTTACTGGTGTCCTTTACCTGAGTCTTTGTTCCTTTGCAGACCTGGCAGGTGTAGATGATGGCTTGCTCATAGGGATTGTCGGACTCCGGGAGCAGATCTCCGTCATTCCATTCATGGCTCTGGACTTGCCGACCGTCACATTTGTCACACTTACGGTAATGCCCTATGTCACCGCCATCCTGCCAATCGCCGTAGGTATGGTCGCAATCCAGAACCACCTTGCCGGTGGCGGTAAATTCACCAACTGTTTCAGAGTTATTCTTTACGGAGACTGTGCAGCTGATTTCCGTTTCCGCAAATCTTGCAAAAGTCTTCACCTCAAAGGCCAGGACGCATACGCCGCCCTTCAAATCGGTACTCTCTGCCGCGGCCCACACACCGATGGTATCCCGGCGGTCAAAGTCTTGCAGCATGCCGGTTTTCGCCCAACTGCAGGAGGTGGGCACAGGCTTTAAGTGTTTGCTGTTGCAGCTGTACATCACCGCTATAGCGTTGCCGACTACGGATTCGGTCAGCTCTACGGTCACATACACCGTTTCGCCCTTTTTGGCGGTTGCGGTGTGAATTTTTAAGTTTTCTTCTGCAGCAAACGCCGTCACAGACAGTGTCAGTATCAGGGCAATGCTCATCAGCAGAATACAGAATCGTTTCATAATATATGTCCTCGTTTCTTCTGTTCTCGTTTTCGCCCATACGCGTAGGGGCAAAAACCAAACCAGAAGGTTTTCAGGGCGGCGGCGGATGGCCGCCGCCCTGTTTTTATAGGGGTTTTATTACTTTGCGCTGCGCTTTTTCTTCAGACCCAGGAATACACCCGCTGCTGCCACAGCAGCAACGCCCACAGCGGATACGATCCACACAATGGGATTGACTGGGGACTTAGCAGGCTCTTTGTCAAGGTCTGCCAGCTTAACAGGTGCAGCGGCGGGGGAAGTCTTGACTTTCACGGTGGCCTTGACACCCTTCTGTTCCACAAAGGCATTTACTGCCTCGTAGATTGCCTTTTCCTGCTCGTTCAGAGCAGAAACATCTTCCACTTCGGATTCCTGTTTGCCGAAGAAGGTCAGTGTGATGGTGTTTTCTCCATCGTCAAAGTATCCGGCTGCATCAATTGCATTCAACAAGGTCTCCACGGCGAGGGCAGGGCTCATACCTTTCAGGGTTTCCAAATCAACATCCAGTGTCTTGCCGTCGTCATTCTCGGCAGTTACCTTAACGACCTTGTTGTTCGCATCAAAGTAGATAGCGAACTTGGGATTTACAGAAATGTAAACCACGCTGGCATACTGGGCATCTTCGGTGGTGATCACAGGGATCTCCTCGCCCTCTGCCACAACATACTCACAGACAGAGCATACCGTATCACCGGTGTAGCCGGTCTCAGTCTCGGTAGCATCCTTGGCACCCACCACTTCTGTGGCGTGGGCAGCCTTCTCGGCGGTCTCGCCGCAGGCGCACTCGTGCCAGTGCTCGGCCTCGCTGGTGAGCCATTCGGTCCCAAATGCGTGGCCGGTGGCCTTCAGAACGGTGTCTTCCTTGGTGATGACATCACCGACCTGACCGTCCACAGAGGCGTAGTAGCCACCGCAGTTGCTGCACTTAAAGTGCTCCAGAACACCGTCTTCGGTACAGGTAGGCGCTACGCCGTCCACGAGAACAGGGGAGTGCACCAGCTTATCGATCACAGTGCCCTGGCTGCAGGTGTAACCGCAGGCAGTACACTTCTGATGCTTGCTGCCGGTAGCGCTTTCGGTGGGATACTGATCCACCACCCAGGTGTAGGTGTGGTCTTCCTTGCGATAGCCGTTGACCTGTCCGCAGTGGACGCAGACCTGCCAGTGCTGCTTGTCGTCATTCTTATAGCCGTCTGCGGGGGTGTGCTTGCCGGTAGCGGCGATCACTTCACCCTTCTTGATCAGCTTGGAGCAGCTGTTGCAGTAGGTATCGCCGGAATAACCGTTTTCGTTGCAGGTGGCGGCCACAGCGTCCTTCAGAGTGGTGCCGCCGGTGTGGTTATCCTTGTTGATGGCCTCTACGATGGTCTCCAGCACCAGCTGGCACTTGTTGTCACCGTAGTACTTGCCGGCGCACTTGTGGCTGGAGCAGGTCCAGTATTCCACAGTGCCTGCCTTGACGCAGGTTGCCTTCACAGCAGCAAAGTGCTTAATGCCCACATGGACATGATCCAGCTTTTCAATCACAGTGCCTTCGTTGCGCTTGACACCGCAGACACATTCCTCGTGCTTCAGGCCGGTCTTGTCTTCGGTGGCTGCCTCATCCAGCTTCCAGGTGTAGCTGTGGGTGGCCTCGCCAACCTTGGTGCCGCAGCCGGTGGTGGTGCAGATATGCCAGTGCTTATCACCCTCGTTAAACCACTGGGTACCGGCTACATGGTTTCCGGTAGCAGGCAGAACAGTACCGGTGTCCAGCTGAATCTGGCAGCCTACTGCGGTACAGTAGGTGTCGCCGGAGTAGCCGTCCTGATAGCAGTTAGCTGCTACATAGTCCCGTAGCTCCGTGCCGGGGTGGTTATCGGGGTTGATGGCGGTGACGATCTCAGGCAGCTCTGTGGCGCAGTCTGCATCGCCAAAGTACTTGCCGGTACACTTGGGGCTGGAGCAGGTCCAGTATTCCACATTGCCGGTAGCCACACAGGTAGCAGCCACGGCAGGATGCTTTTGGATGCCCACGTGCTGGTGGGGCAGCTTTTCAATCACAGTGCCCTCGTCGCGCTTAACATGACAGGTGGTACATTCTTTATGCTTGAGGCCGGTTTTGTCCTCGGTGGCGGGATCATCGGTTACCCAAGTAAAGGTATGGACGCCTTCGTTTTGCTTTTCATTTGAGCAGGTGGTACACAATTGATAGTGCTTGTCGGTATCCTGCGTGCCGGTGCTGGTCCACTGGGCGCTGTAGGCATGGGGCTTCAGCTGACCGTAGGACTGACCGCAAGTGCCACAGACCGCCTGTGTAGTACAGGTGGCGGTGCCGCCGGTGTGATTGCCGGTGGGCTGGATGTCTGAGCCGGGCTGGGTTATGGTGTTACAACCCTTACACCAGGTGTCACCGGTGTAGCCCTTGTTGCCGCAATCCTCGGGACGCGCGTCCCGTACTTCCGTGCCGCCGGCGTGATTAGAAGGATTCGTAGCGCCGGAGGTGAAGGTTTGGCTTGTGTCCTTTGCGCCGCAGACGGTGCAGCTATAGTAGTAAACCGCCAGATCCTTACAGGTGGCTTCGGACTTACGATAGGTCGTGTCAGTGCTTCCGGGGGTGAAGTTACAGGCTGCCAGCTGGCCGTAGGGGTTGTTACAGGTGCTGCACACAGCCAGATCCAGGCAGGTGGCTGTGCCGCCGGAGCAGGTGCCCTCGTCCTCTTTGTAGGTACAGCCGGTGACGGTACACTTGTAATAGTGCTGGCCGTTTACGGCGGTCCAGTTGGTGTCCATCCGGTGGTCACCTACGGTGGTGCTGTCAAAAATGTCTGCGCTGGAGATCGCGGTACAGTCGGCGCAATCGTAGTAGTAGCGCTTTACATGCTGACAGTCTGCGCCGGAGCCGGCAACCAAGTGGGCAGCATCTTCAATTTCCTGCGTGAAGGTGTGGGGCAGGGTGCTGCCGTAGGGCTGGCTACACCACTGACATACCGCCTGCGCAGAACAGGTGGCTGTGCCGCCCTTATGGTCGACGGTTGCCAGAGTTTCTGCTGCCACGGTGGTTGCGGTGGTCTGGTCGGCCTTGAAAACATCGCCGCAAGTATTACAGGTGTAGTACTTGTTGTTGCCGGTGTCCTTACAGGTAGGCTCGTTTGCGTTATGCGCGGTCTTAGCGGTGTGACCGCAGGCCACGGTGACCCGGCAGGTCTTGGTTAGGTTACCGATGGTGGCGGTGATGTTGGCAGTGCCTTCTGTCAGACCGGTAACCAGGCCGTTTGTATCCACGGTGGCTACCTGCTTGTTGTCGCTGTCCCAGCTAAGCTTCTGGGTGGTGTTTTCCGGGCCGTAGGTAGCGGTGAGCTGGGCGGTGGTCGTGCCGCTCAGGTCGATGGCCAGCGTTTCCTTGTTCAGGCTCAGGCTGGTGGCGGACTTGACCACGGTGACCTCTACAGAAACCGGGACAACCTGGTCACTGACACCCAGCAGATTCATTGTGATGGTCTTCTTTAGATTCTGGGCACCAATAGCAGGCTCATTGGCTTTGTAGGTAAACCGGATCAAATCCACAGGGCCGGTCAGATCAATGGGATTGCCCATATTAAAGTATATGGAATGCAGTCCGCTGAGGTTTATGTCTGTCGTTCCGCCACTGAGCAGCCACTCACCGCTGAGCAGCTCCATGCCTTCCGGCGCGGCGAAACCCTGCACGGTGAGCATTTCCGCGCTGCCGTAACCGGCGACAGACAGGGTTACGGTCACAGTGTCACCGGCATTGACAGTGGGGGTGCTGGCAGCGAGGGAAGCGCTGCCAGCGGTTGCAAATACGGATGTCAGCGTAACTGCTGCAAGCAGCAGTACGCAGGACAAAATTACAATCAGTTTCTTCATGTTTCTCTCCCTTACTCTGCCGTTACACTGTCAAAGGTAATGGCGTAATCCAGGGTATCTGTGCCGTTCGCCGGTACGAAGGAGATGCGGATGGCGTATGTGCCCTCGTAGCCGCCTTCGATGGCAGCCACTGCCGCTGCTGCGGCTGCATCTGCCGCGGCCTTATTGAAGGACAGACCGGTGTAGCCGTCGGCATCGGTGGTTTTGTCAGTGAACTCGGTAATGCCCAGGTCGATCTGATTGTCGCCCTCGGTGACATTGTCCAAAATCACGCTGACATTGGCAACAAACTGGATGTTATCCGGGTTGTAGTAACCGATCACATACTCGGCGCCGTTGCCATAGGTAGCGGTCAGGTCTTCCATGATAATGGCGCCGTCAGCACCATTCTTGTTTCTCAGACCGCAGGTGCCACACACATACTGCTGCTCGTATTCATTCCAGTTCCAGCTGTGGCCGGGCAGGTAATCGTGCTTGTTCTGGGAAGTGATCTTACCACAGCTGTCGCAGGAGTACCACCAGTGGTAGTAGCCGGGCTGGCTGCAGGTCTTTGCCTTAGTCTCGTTGTGGTAGATAAAGTAAAAGTGATACACCTCTTTGCGGGTTTCAGACTCGCGGTTACTGTAGGTATACACGCAGGTGCGGGAACAGCCTTCGATGTCATAGGTGTACCGGCGCTCTTCCCAACTGGTAGAACCGTCTGCTTCGGTATAGTCAAACCGGTCCACTATGATAACATTCTCACCGTCGATCACACCGTAGGTTTCTACATTGCTGTAGTACTTTCGATTACCATCATTGAGCTTGTTCACATAGGTGTATTCACGAGTGATTGCGTAGCCATCTGCATCAATATCAGTACGATCTGTGTAGGTGCTCTGGCAAGCCTTGCAGGTATACAGCGTACCTTCGATCCGGCCGCCTTCTTCTTTCACAGCAAACAGGTCGGCTTCCTCATAATCGTGGAAGGTCATGACCTGGCCGGTGGGGTAAGACAGCTCTCTCTGGCAGGTGCCGGTTTCTTCGTCATAGCCCAGCTGCCACAGTTCGTAGTGGACTGCGGTGCAGTTGTCTGCCTTCAGCCAGTAGGTTGCGTAGCGGATGGTCAGCGGGCAGCTTTCCGGATCGGTTACCGCGCAGCGGTACAGATGACCGTAGCTGTAGGTGCCGGATTGGTGGATATTGGGCCGATATTCGTTGATAGCGCCCTCGATCCAGCAGCTGAGGTTTTCATCGTCCAGATCACACTGCACATCCTCACTGAGCTGCCAGTGGTTGTACTTACCGCAGGCGCAGGCGTAATTCTCCAGCGTACCACCGCAGATTGAGCCAAAGTCCCGCAGGTCGATGGTTTCTTTCAGGTAGTTATCGTGGCTATGGGATTCCCAACCGCTGCTGGCATCGCATCTGGTGCAGTACCAGCTGACGTGAACGCCGTCTTCGCAGGACTCTGCGCCGTCGAACAGAATATAGCTGTACTTGCGGTCGTGGTTTTCCTCACGGCTCCGCAGGGAGAAGGTGCGTTCATTGTTGCCACAGCGGATGGTCAGCTCCGTGTAACGGTCGTGCTGGCAGGGATCCTCTGTTGCTGCATAGTGGGTAACTGTGGTTGTAGTCATTTCACAGTAATCGCACACCTTTTCCTCATGCCAGTACTCTACGCCGTCATCACCGGTCTCGGTCCAGGATCTCCAACCGGAGCTGCACCGTTCACCGGAGGTGGTATAAGTGTTCACAAGGCCGCAGGGGCAGCGGTGGATTCGCAGAATGCCGCCGCAGGCACCCAGGTCAGCAAGGTTGACCTCCTCCTGGGGGAATGTCTGGTGGTAATTGTTGACCCAGGTTTCCACATGTCCGCAGTCTGCACAGGTTCTGCTGATGACGATGCCGTCTTCACAGGTGGTGGCGCCGGGCTGCAGAGCGCCGGTCTCCGGACCAAAGCTGTGGGCCTCTTCCTCACGGGTGTACCGGATGACCTCTTCGCGGTCGCCGTAACGCACGGTGTACACATAGGTCCGCTCTACATCGCAGCCTTCCAGCTCCACATCGAAGTAGTCGCGCAGGACATACAGGCCGCAATCAGAGCATGTGCTCTCGTAATACGCATGGACAACGCCGTTGTCGTCGGTATCCTCCCAGCTTCTGCCGCCCATATTCTCACAGCCATACTCCACACGGTTGGTGTAGCCGCAGGCGCACTTTCTGTGGGTCACATAGCTGCCGCAGGAGGTTTCAATTTCCATCACCGCATAGGTGCTGTGACCGGAACTGGTGCCCTCCCAGGTGAGACCGCAATCCTCGCACTGATAGAAGTAGCGTACGCCGCCGTCGCAGCCTGCATCGGGATTCATCAGGGTTGCGCTGGTGACCCGCCCTTCGTGGCTGGTACGTCTGGTAGCGCCCTGCAGATTCAGCAGGGATTCTTCGGCGTTTCTCAGCTTGAAGTAGAAGGTGCCGTTGACGGTGCAGGTCTCGGGATCCCGCTCGCCTACCTCGCCCCAAGAGTAGTAGCTCTGGCAGGTTTCGCAGTAGTACTCGTGATCCCCGGTATCCGGGTCGGTATTGCCGGAGGGACGGCCGTCGCAGACGCCCAGATTCCAGCCCCATTCGCTTTCCTTGCCACAGGCGCAGATTCTTTGCCAGATAGTGCCGCCGCACATGCCGTAGTCTGCCAGATCATAGTAAGCAGTCTGGAAAGTCGCATGACCGGTGCCGTTGCCTCCCCGGTCTTCTGTGTAATCACAGTACTGGCACTTCCAGTAGACACTGTAGCCGTCTTCGCAGTTGCCGGAGGGGCAATCGAATACGGCCAACAGATTGTGCCGGGTGTAGGTGTAATCCTTTTCCAGCTTGTAGGTCTTCTCGCCCAGCTGGTAGGTGTGGTTCAGGGAAACCTGATACCGGCAGGTATTGGGGATCCGTGTTTCGGTTTCCTCCCCGATCTTAAGCATACCACAATTCAGGCAAGTATACTTGGTGTTGCCGTTATCGTCGTAGCCGGTATGACTCCAGTTGCAGCTGCCGTTTAGGGACCATCTATCCTGCGCGCCGCAGGGACACTTGGAGTGGACCAGCTCCACGATGCCGCAGGCATCTTCATCCTTCACGGCGGTGAACCGCTCGACAGGGTGAGAGGAGCAGCCCATATCCCAGCCCCGGGTCTGAGCGCCGCAATCCAGACAAGTGTTGTTGATGTAGTAGCCATCCAGGCAGGTCTGGCCTTCCATTTCGAAGGTGGCGACATTGCGGTGGTTAAAGTTCGTATTCTCGGTGGTGTAGCTAAACAGCTCTTCCCCTTCAAAGGTATAGGTGTATGCCCAGCTGCTCTTGTACTGACAGGTAGTGCCCTCCACCTTCACACGGCTGTATTCTTCTGTGCGGGTGACCTGGCACTGGCTGCAGGTAGCTGTGTCGGGCCCGGACCACTGCCACTGACATTCTGCGTCACCTGCATACCGCTCCTCCATGCTGGTTCTTGTACCGCAGGGGCAGCTGTAGGTGCACAGGTAAATCTCTTCGCACAGAGGTGCCTTGGAGACCTTTTCCTTGGCGACCATGTACATACTATCATGGCTACTGTTACCGGGGTTGGTCCAGCTTTCGCTGTAGTCACAATTCTGACAGGATTCTATAATCGTATATCCGCCGGCGCAGCCCAGAGTGCTGTCGTTCAGCTGGAAGGAGGCCAGCACGTCGTGGCTTGCATAGGTGCCGCTGAAGGAGATCACCTTGACAGGCTCCCGATCTTCAAGATTCTTGTAGAAGCTCAGGGTAGTTACCTGCTGCTTGATACAGGGATCGTCGGTGGCCATGGTTTTGATCTCTTCTTGATAAACAGCATGACAGGTGGCGCACTGATAGACGCCCAACCAGTGATTCTCGTTGCCTTCGCCATGGATCTGATTCCAGTAGCATTCGCCATTGTCGCTGATCCAGTCGTAGATTACGTTCACGCCACAGGGACACTTGCGTACCTGCAGACCCTCCTGGCAGATACCCAGCTCGGACAGATCATATACCTGATCCACATAGGCTTCGTGCCAGTAGTGCTGTCCGGAATAGGTATAGCCGCAGTCCTTGCAGATCCGCGTGACCTTCACGCCATCCATACAGCTTTCGCCCAGCAGCTCAGGGGGGAGGATCTCATATACATGGTCGATTTCTACCCAGTTGTCATTGGCGGTGAGGATCGTGTCGCCGTTGATATCGCTGTAGGTATAGGCATTGACGGCCACATGGACGCAGTTTTCATCCTTGCTTTCTGCAAAGACGCGGTTGGCTGTCACACCGCATACGCTACAGAAGCGGGTAGAGACGTTTTCAATTCCAGAGGGAACGTCCACCCACTGGCAGCCGTCGCTGCCCTTGGGGTAAATCAGCTCGTGTCTCTGCGCCAGTTTACAGGGGCAGCTGTCAATTCTGACAGACTCCGCGCAGAAATCGTATCCGCTCAGATCCACGGTGGAAGTCTCGATGGTTTCGTGCCAATCCAGATAATCCTCTGTGGTCTCGCCGCACAGCTTGCAGCTGCCCAGCACATGGACACCGTCTTCACAGCTGTCACCGAACAGTTTGCAGGAATCCACCTGCCACTGATGCTCGTAGTAAGGATAGGTAATGGTGTAGGTGTAAACAACATCTTCACCCATATAGTAGGTGTAAGTGTTGATCTGCACCGCTTCGCAGCTGCCTTCTTCCTGCTCGTAGCGGTTCTTGATCACTCTGACAGCTTCGCAGTCAGCGCAGCGGTAGGTGCCCTCCTGAGTCTGCTCGTTGTAGCCCTCGTACATCCAATCACAGGACTCTGCCACCCGGCTGGTGATGACCTCCTTGTCACAGCCGCAGACATAGAACTCGATCTTCTCTGTACACAGGCCGTATTCCTCAGCGGTCAGATCCACGGTCTCCACCAGAGTCACGCCGGCGTGGGGCTGGGCGCCCATTGCCATTTCGGTTGTTGCAATCTGCTGATCGCCCTTGAAGAAGGTTGTCTGGCAGACATATTCCTTGGCACAAGCATCGGGAACCGAACGCTGCATGTACAGCTCTTCCATAACCAGACCGCAGTCATCGCAGGTGTAGGTGTACTTAGTGCACTCCTGTCCATCGATGATCACTGTTTCCGGCTTCACATCGTAGTCGATGTTGCAGCTGAGGTCATAGTCATATCTGGTGTTCTCACCGCACTCACAGCTGATCTTGATGATGCTGGTGCCCTTACACAGATTGTAGGCAGACAGATCCAGCTCTGTGGGCGTGGTCTTCAGGTGGAAGCACTCGCCCTCCTCACGGCCACAGCCGGAACACACGCCGCCCACATAGGTGTGCTCACCGGTGGCGGGGATATCCTTATCCAGCACATAGTCACAGATCAGGCAGGTGAAGCGTTCAGAGCCCTTGTCATCACAGGTAGGCTCCAAGGTCACAACGCCCTCGCTCCAGGTGTGGGACGCGGCATCCACCTTGGTATCACACTTTTCACAGATGTGATAGTGCTGGGAGGCATTGGTCTCCCACTTGGTGCCGGGGGTATGACCTGCCGCGGCAGTGGATTCTGTGTAGATATTGGTGAAGGGAACATTGTTGAAGGAGGCTGCCGCCGTATAGGTTACGGAGCCGCCTGCTAAGCAGGAGGATGCCTGGATTTCTTCGGTGACCACCGCGGTCAGCTCCTTGGTGTGGGCCGGGTTGCGGCTGCACTCCAGGGTGACGGTTGCGCTCAGGTGATCTGCAGACCAGTTCCACTTGGCGGTGGCTGCGCTGAAGTTATGACCCAGAGGTGCGAACTCTTTTTCGGTCACGACCTCGTCACAGAGCTTACACTTATTGGTCTTGTAGCCCTTAGTGTTACAGGTGGGATCCACATCCTCGTAGCTTTCAAATTCGTGGTTCAGCTGGGGCTTAGTGATCTCCACAGTATGGCCGCAGCCGTTGGCGCAGACAGACACTTCTTTGCCTGCCTGCTTGCAGCTGGCGATCACGGTCAGGGAGTCGTCCTTCTGCATGTTGTGGCCGATGGCGGGAATGGTACCCAGAACCTTGGCGTTACAGGTGGAGCAGACTTCTTCGAAAGCGCCTGCCTTGTCACAGGTAGCCTCAGCGGTTACGGTCTTCTGGAAGGCGTGGCCGGAATGCTCCTTGGCCTCGTTCTTCGTCACTTCACCGCAGCGCTGGCACAGCTCCATCTCGAAACCGTCTTCGGTACAGGTGGCAGCCTTGCTTCTTTCCACCATCACGTGGCCGTAAGCAGCGCAGCGCTCTGCGGGGGTCAGCCGGGTCACGGTGTAGTAAGAGAAGTGGTCAGTGGTGAAGGTAACAAAGCCGTTGCTGTAGGTTGCTTCCACAGCGGTCAGGTTGCCTTTGTCGTCGATGTACCATACGTTGATACTGTCAACATCTTCGCCCTCTTCCAGCTCATAGGGCAGGGAAATGGTGATTTTACCGGCAAACTTAGAAACTTTATCGGCATTCTCAGGGTCGTCGCTGGCATAGGTCATATTGAAGTTATAGACCTTGCTGTTGCCGATCTGCGCCTGCTGCTCCGGAGTCAAGCCTGCCAGCGTGGGATCCACAGTGCTTACATCGACCTTAACATCATTCTCCAGAGCATTGATGGTCGCATCGTCCAGCTTCATGCTGATAGTCTTTTCATCCGGATCCGTGGACGCATCATCGCTCAGCTGCAGCTCGTTCTGCAGAGCCTCGGTGCTCAAAGCGGTGTCCTTTTTCGCCTCCACCGTAGTCTTGGTGTGCTCTGTATTGCGGGAACAGGTGTAGGGGGTCACACCGTTTGCATCAGTTTCACCCTTGATCCAATCATGGGAATCGTTGACGGGAACTTCCTCGGTGTAGTCATCGCCGCAGCCGCTGCAGGTGTAGGTCTTCACACCGGGAACGGTGCAGGTTGCGTCCTGTGTCAGCTCAGCGGTGTAGGTGTGCTTATAGTAGACATCATCCTGGCCCTGACCGGGAGCGGTATGGTCGCAGTTGGCGCACTTATACCACTTGGTATATGCGCAGCCGGTCTGCCTATCCTCCAGATACTGCATGCTGTGTGCAGCAGTGCCTTCCTGGGTGACCTTGTCGGTTGCCTGACAGACAGAGCAACGATAGGTCTCGTAGGCGTCGGTGGTACAGGTGGCGCCGGTGCTGGACTCCAGCGTCCAGTTATGACCCAGAGCAGCCAAAGTATGACCACACAGAGAACAACTGCTGGAATTCACGCAGTCCTGGGTTCCTACCATCTTGTGGCCGTTGCCGGCAGGCAGGGTCTTTACATATGTATTGGTGTATTCCTCTCCGTCCACGGTAACGGAAGCGGTATATACCTGAGAGCCGGCCGCCACGCAGGTGGCTTCTACTTTAGCACCCTCGGTCACGGCGACGCCGTTGCCGGTGGTGTAGGTAGCCGGCTGACCGCAGCCACACTTAAAGGTGACGGTAGCTGTTCCGGCAGCGTCATCCCAGACCCAGCTGGGATCGTAGTAATCGTGAATCACACCGCGCAGGGGGAACAGATCCTTGTACTCAGGGTGCTCATTTTCATACTTAGCGTACTGAATACGATACAGCAGATAGATGGCATCCTTAGTATCTCCGAGTCCGTCCTGCTCGTAGTCCCAGTCCTGATCGATCCGGTAGCGCTCGGCGATCTCCGGAAACTGTTCAGAATACTGTTCAAACATGATGTGGTACAGAACATATACCGCATCACGGGTGTCAACATCGCCGTCGGTGTTGACGTCACCATGCTGATAGCATTCCGGCTCCCAAGGCTGCTGGCCTTCTTCAGCAAAACCAAGCAGACTCAGGCTGATGATCACAAGGGCCATCACCGCAATGCAAAGCAATCGTTTCGTAAGCTTTGACATTTTGTTTTCCTCCTTAATCAATGCCTTTCGATTATTTACCTGCACCGCAGGCGGGAGAAAATGCAAGCAAAACAAAATCCTCGCATCATCCTGACCGAGAAAAAACAAACTTGGTTTTGTCTCGGTCAGGATAACACTCCGTGGTGAGGTTTTCTTGCTTACAGGATTGAGGTTCCGCCGGACAGGATACCTCGCTTGGGAATCTGGGTATACCTATCCAACATATATAACTATACATACTATACTATACCATTTTCGTCCATAAAAATCAATGATCATCACGCTGTTTTTTAGGCAAAAGGCAGGTTTTCCCCCAAAAAAGCCAAAGCCTCGGGAGAACCGGAGGCTTTGTAGTTAGAGGCTTGTGTAGTTAATTTGTGGCCTGTTCTTTTAGCTGTACAAAAATGCCGCCTACCATAATGGCCAGGCCGATCAGTGATAGAAAACCGGGCCGCTCTTTCAAAAACAGAGTCGTCCACACCATAGACAAGAAGGGGGTTATGTAAGCCAGGTTTGAAATCTTCGCAGTGTCGCCTTTTTTGAGCGCAAAAAGCCAAAGGGTATTGGGGATTGCCATTGCAAAAATGCCGTTCCAGGCAAAACCGAGGCAATCGGTTAAAGATAAGGCAAAAGAATCCCCTCGGACGAGGAGGATTATGGCAGACAAGACAAACGCGGCAAAGAAATTTACCATCATAGCAAAGCAGGAGTCGTAGGATGCTTTCTGGTTGAGCGCGGTAAACAACCCGTAACAAACCGCTGCTCCAAAGCAAAGCACCATACCCAATGCGGAGTGCTTGTCAAACAAAAGAAGCTCCGGCCCTGCCACAAACAAAATGCCAATGAAGGAGAGCCCGATGGCGAGGATCTTCCGGAATGTGAGCTTTTCCTTCAAAATCAGACAGGCAAAGACGATGCTCATGATCGGCCACATATAGTTGATGGTGAAAGCTTGAGAGGCAAGCAGGTTTGCGGCGCCCGCATAGTAGAAAATGTAGTATAAAAATGTGCCGGGCAGGCCGATAGAAAGTATGATCAAGTAATCCTTCGGCCGATAGGCTGCCCGGAACGCGCTTTTTCTAAAAACCAGATTGATTACCAAGAGGGCAATACCGGCAAGCAAAGAGCTTACGCACAGGATCTGCACATAGTTAAATGTTCCTAACAGAAGCTTTCCGGCTGTGGCCATAGTTGACCATAGCAAAATAGACGAAAAAGCAAAGATATATCCTTTTTTCATAACTGTTACATTTTACAGAAAATACTGCAAAATAAGCTCTGCCGTGATCTTAAGACCCCGGGGGATGCTGTCAATGTCCAAGTATTCCTCTCTGGTATGCACGCCACCGCCCTGGTAAGTACCCACACAAATGGCGGGGATCCCCAAAGACATTGGTATGTTGGCATCTGTGGAGCCGGAGTCGCGTTGGCAGTCAAAGCCGGTATGCTTTTGGCAGATTGTCAGTGCGTTCTCGATCATTTCTTCCAGCGCTGCTTTATCCACATTGTGGCTGCAAGGACGAATCCCGATGGTCTCCACCGTGATCTTTGCCTGATCGTCGGCTTTTGCGTGTTCTATCTCCTTTTGGAAGAATTGCTGCATTTTTTCAAGACATGTATGGGAATCCGAACGGTACTCATATAAGAAAGACGCATTTTGCGCAATGGTATTGACGGATGTTCCGCCTTCAATAATGCCCACATTGTATGTGGTTTTGCTTCCGTTTTCCTGAGGGAGCCGACATTGATTCAAGCGGCAAATCAGTTCTGCCGCAACACAAATGGCATTGCGATTTCCGAAATCACCAAAGGAGTGTCCGCCCTCTGTTTCTACGGTTATCTTGTATCTGTGGGAGCCTACGCATTTGCAGATCAGCTCATGGTAACGCCCATCAAACGTATATACACGGCTGATCCTGCCTGCGTAATCAGACATAATTTGCTTAATCCCTTTTAGATTTCCCAAACCTTCCTCACAGGAATTTGCGACAAATAAGATGCCGCGCGGGGGAGTGAGGCCATTCTTCACAATGTATTTGATGGTCATCAGCATCATCACAAGACAAACGGTATCGTCACCTACACCGGGAGAATAAATGCGTTTTTCATCCCGGTAATAGGGCATAGGCTCGGTCATATCCGGAAAGACCGTGTCGGTATGAGCCATAAAAACAACAATGTCGTCCTTACCATCACAGCCCAGGGGATATACCACATTCTTGGCAGAATCGATGATGACACCCTCAGCCCCGTTTTCTTCCAGCCATTTTTTGCAAAAAGCGGCCCTTTTTTCTTCGTGATGGGAAGGCGCGGGAATTTTGCAAAGCGCCTCCAAAAGCGCTAAGGTCTCATCAACAGACTCTTCCAAATAGCTCAAAACCTGTTTAGATAATTCAGTATTCATAGTCATCTCCTGCTTTTCACCATGTACACCGGACGACTCCGTCCGTGAGCTCCATTTTCACACCGTAAGGCGCAGACAAGTTTGCCAAACGGGACACAAACTCTGTGCTTTCCGCGGGAACCGGTAGCCCGGAGAGGGAGTGGTTATTATTCTTGTGGCAGGTTACAGGCAAAAGCTCCAGCTTTGTAAGCTTTCCATTCTCCATTTCCCAGTAGGGGATGACGGTTTCTGACATCACCGGATCCTCCATAAGTCCCCGCTGGAAGTTGTTTGATCTTTTTTTCAGAAGGGAATGGACCGTTTCGTCAGAGGTCAGGCCTTGTTTGTGATAGAAATCCTCGGGTGCAGCGGCCACACTGTATAGCTGCATCAAAAAATCACCCAAAGAATAGAAAATGGGTCTTTCCTTATAAACCTCAATGGGCCGCAAAAGGTGCGGACCGTGACCGATGATAGCGTGGGCGCCGGCGTCGATACACCGGTGGGCAAAATCCACCAAAAAGTCCGGAACGTCCTCTTGGCTCAGACCGCTCATCTCGTGGGAGTGAACTGAGATCAGAATGTAATCCGCCTGAAGCTGCGCCTCAAAAATGGCCTGCTCAACCCTCTGCGTATCTTCTTCGTTGACCCGCATCACCCGTCCGGACTTCTCCCCCAGCGCAAACCGGATAGGACCCATTTCAAAAATGCCGTCCGGGGAGGGAGTGCTGTAGCCTTGGGCAATGTAGATTTTTTCCTCGTTGTTGATACCGGTCCTATCGCTGATTTCCTTGATGCGCTCGAAATCCTCAGCGGTGATCACCAGGGTTTCGGAATGCCGCAGACCGTTGATACCGGGTCTTCCGGGGAAACGTCTGGACTGTGCGCCTGCCATCATACAAGGCTCAAAGGTAGTGTTTACGGAAATAAGCGCAACTCTTCCCTCCGAGGTGTCCAGATACCGGGGGGCAGCAGCTTCTGCAAGATTGCGTCCCACACCGCTATGCACCAAACCGTATTGCTGGACATAATCCAGGGTTTTAAGCATACCTTCGTAGGAAAAATCCATGGTGTGATTATTGTTGAAGCTGGTCATATTAAAACCATAATCCAGAACATCTCTCAGATTTTCCGGATCTGTGCGCATATAGGTTCCGCCGGAAAACTGAGAAGCAAAGCATTCTCCTGCATAGTTCACAGTGGTTTCCAAATTGAAGAATCTTGCATCAGCCCGCCGAATAAAGCGGGAGATTTCTTCTTTTCCTGCGTATGTCTTGGGAATCCGCTGTTGGATCAGGGCGTCGCCTGCAGCTGAAAATTTCATATCCATACCTCCTTGATGTTTCTTTCAATATACAAAAGAAAGAAGATACTGTAAAGATTCCTTTGGATTGCTCTTGCACCAATTTTGAAATTGTAGTAAAATAAGAATGATATATTTAAAAGAAGGTGTAAATATGGAATTGCTGCAGCTGAAATATTTCTTTGAAAGCGCAAAAAACGAAAGCTTTGCAAAGACGGCGGAAAAGTATATGGTTCCTACTGCCTCTGTTTCTGCATCGGTCAAACGCCTGGAACGGGAACTGGGCTGCGAGTTGTTTCACAGAACCGCAAACAGGGTTTTTCTGAATGATCGGGGCAAAAGCTTTCGGGATTCTCTGGCCGTTGCATTTCGGGAAATCGACCGGGCGGTGGACAAACTGACTGCCATCAGTACAGACAACCGTACCATCAAGATCTTGGTGCGGTGTATGCGGTCCACCATTACCGATTATGTGGTGGAGTATAAGAAGCGGCATCCGAATATCCCTTTCAATATGAGCTTTAACTTTGATCATCAGGATTTCGATCACTACGATATTATTATCGATGAGAAAAATCCGCACTATGGGGAATTTGAAAGCTTTCCGCTATATACCACGAAGATCCAGCTGCGGGCGGCAGCTACCAATCCTCTTTGCGGGAAAAAGCTCACCCTGAAACAACTGGCAGACCAGCCCTTTATATCTATTGGCAAACATAACGGCATGCATGAGATATTCTCCCAAGCATGCCAGAGGGCTGGCTTTACTCCCAATGTTATTGTCCAATGCAACGATCTGCAGTGCAACCGAAAATTTGTGGAAGCCAACATCGGAATAGGGATCGATCGCGCCAATCCATGGGGAGAGTCGCTGGAGGGACTTGGTATCTTGGATGTTACCGATTTTGACGGGATCCAAACCGTTTGCTGCTATTATAAAAAGCAATTGGAGTACGGGAACCTTGCCCATTTTCTGGAATTCTTGAAAACCAAGTCCGTCCAATGATTGAAAATGCTCTTTGGGTGA
This sequence comes from Faecousia sp., assembly GCA_045590835.1. Classification (GTDB taxonomy): domain Bacteria; phylum Bacillota; class Clostridia; order Oscillospirales; family Oscillospiraceae; genus Faecousia. Next base: position 779 of record JAZNRW010000053.1, on the reverse strand, counting down.
ACTGCTTGAATGGAAATGAAGTTTTTCATATATCCAGCCCCAAATAGTATCGTACTCCTGCAGGTTGTCGATTACCATATGCCTCGCGGCCTTTTCGCGTTTGCCATGGCACAGGGCGATAAGATTGCAACAAAAAGCGGGCGGCAGATTGCCGCCCCTACTTTATAGCATTGTGGGGTGCGCCAGGGAGTTCACTAGGTCGTGCATTTCCTTTTCGGAGCGGACGTTGTGTGCTTTGTTGATAATTGCTTGCTTTTGTTCTTCGGTCATAGCGGAATACGCATTCATAGCCGACTCATTCACCGCCAGCGCCATACCGAAACCAATAGGAACTTTGTAGAAATCCATAATTACACCTCCTTACGCGGCTGCGTCTAACATATTCTCAATGAATATCCCATACCCCGTCGTTGGATCATTGACTAACACATGGGTCACCGCGCCCACCAGTTTGCCGTCCTGTATAATCGGTGAGCCGGACACTTCTGTGTCAAGTATAGGACAAAAGAATTTTGTGTTTTTCTGCGACTTTTATGCGTATTTCGGGGTAAAAGTCAGGTTTTGACACACTGCAACCGCTGTCCGTTTGTGGTACCCGGCAGTTTCCTTGCCGCGCACGGCTGCGTCACCTGCCGACCACAGCACACTCTGCGCCCTCGCTGTATCTGCCGCCGGCAGCGCTCGGACTCGAGGCCCTAACTTGACATAGATGAAATGTCGAAAAAGGAGAGTTTTCATTTTCCTTACCTTTTCGGCAAATTATCATTTTTTTGGGGGAG
>JAZNRW010000052.1:0-8588 GCA_045590835.1 Faecousia sp. | reverse complement strand
TTGGTGTCATTCCGAGACCAGTTCGCAGACTGGTCGTGGGAATCTCCGGATAGATTGCGCTTTGTTACAGGAGATTGCCACGTCGCGTGAATTGCGGTATGCTTGCCACCGGCAAGCATATCGCTTTTTGATTCGCTGCGCGGAGCACCACGCTCCTCGCAATGACAGGTTCTTTGACACACTAGCCCCTGCCGTTCGGCAGGGGCTCAATTTTATAAGTATTACTGCTGCATCAGCCGCTTGCGGGCGATGTTGATGGGGCCTTCGGTCATCCGGGTGATCCAGGACAGGCTCTTGCCGCAGCCATAGACCGCGCAGGAGGCAGGATCGTCTGCCACGTTGCAGGCAATACCGGTGCGCTCAGACAGCAGTTGCGCCATACCGTAGATCTGACTGCCGCCGCCAGTGAGGACGATGCCACTGTCGGCGATATCGCCCACCAGCTCCGGAGAGGTATCCTCCAGTACGGATAGCACCTCGTCGGCGATCTGCCGGGCGGGCCGCTGGAGCACCTCGCAGATCTCGCTGGAGGTCAGGGCCAGCTCCCGGGGCATACCGGTCTTATAGTCCCGTCCACGGATCAGCATACTGGCGTCTTCGCTGCGGGGATAGACCGAACCGATCTGGATCTTAGCATCCTCCGCGGTGGCCTGACCGATGATCACGCCGTACTTCCGGCGGACATACCGGGCGATGGCCTCGTCGAAGTGGTTGCCGGCCAGCTTCAAAGAAGAAGAGGTTGCAATGCCGTTCATGGTCAGCACGGCGATATCCGTAGTACCGCCACCGATATCCACCACCATGTGGCCGGCAGGGCTGCTGATGTCAAGGCCTGCGCCCAAAGCGGCAGCCAAAGGCTCTTCAATCAAATACACACGGCGGGCGCCAGCCTCAATGGCGGCGTTGATAAAGGCACGCTCCTCCATCTGGGTAACGCCGCAGGACACGGTAAGTACCACACGAGGCTTGGGGGTGAACAGAGAAGACTTACCGGTGCTCCGGAACAGCTTCTGCAGCAGCTTCACCGCCATATCAAAATCCGAGACCACGCCGTCCTTCAGCGGATGCATGGCAACCAGATTACCCGGGGTGCGGCCCATCATATTCCGGGCAGCGGCGCCGGTCTGGAGGATCTTGCCGGAGTTCTTATCCACGGCCACCACAGAGGGTTCCCGGGTCACCACCCCGCTGCCGTCCATATAAATCAAAACATTGGACGTGCCCAGGTCTACACCCAGATCATTGGAAAACAGTTGTAATGCCATTATTTTTTCACCTACAAATCATTTGGTATCGTGACTGGCCGCAGCCATGGCGGCGCAGGTAACTTCCTTTGCACCGGCGGTCAGCAGCACTCTTGCGCACTCGGATACGGTAGCGCCGGTGGTAATAATATCGTCAATCAAAAGGATGCGCTTTCCCCGGACGGCTTCCGGATCTAACGCCCGGTAAGCGCCCAGTACATTGGCACGCCTGCGGGAGACACCCTTCAGGCCGGATTGGGGCGGTGTGTTGCGGATCTTCCGGAGGGTCTGCACAGCCGGGCGGCCCAATTCCGCGCCCAGGGCCTTTGCCAGCAATTCATCCTGGTCATACCCCCGGCGAAACCGCCGCAGGGGCCCAATGGGAACCCAGGTGAGCACATCGAAGTCCAAAAACGCCTCCCGCTCCAGCTTCATGGCAAGGAGCTTGCCGTAAGCAGAGGCATAGCTGCGCCGGCCGGAAAACTTATACCGCAGAAGGCTCTTTCGAGCGTCATCCTTATAATACCACACGGCGGTCCATTCTGCAAGGAAAGAAAGACTGAATTTTGATTTTCCGAATTCCGGGGTATTGGCGCGGCAGTTATGGCACAGATCGGTCTCGTCCTTGCTAAGGATCCGCCGGCACAGAATACATTTGGGCGGAAACAGAATGGAAATGATCTTATGGAACATAGTTACACCTTCTTATGCTGCAGACGCAGTTTCAGTCCCGAGTACCGGCGTCCGGTCTTGGCGTTTTGTGTCATGGTCAGCAGGGTCTGCTCCTGACCTGCGATGATCAGCAGCTGCCGCGCCCGGGTAATGGCGGTATAGAGAATGCTGCGGCTGAGTAGATAAGTTGATGCGTTCCAGGCGGACAAAATTACCGCGCGGTATTCGCTGCCCTGGCTCTTGTGTACGGTCATAGCGTAGGCAAGCTCCAGCTCACCCAGCTGGGTAAAGTCATAGTCCGCCAGCCGGTCGTCAAACTCTACTGTAACCAGCTCCATCTGGCTGTCGATGGCCCGGATGATCCCCACATCTCCGTTAAACACGCCGGCGCCCACCTGGGAGCCGTCGGCCTTTTTCCAGAGCAGGTCGTAGTTGTTGCGGATCTGCATGACCCGGTCACCCTCCCGGAACAGGGTGTCGCCGAAAGAACGCTCATTTTTTGTGGGGGCAGGGGGGTTGAGACTGGCCTGCAGCAGCCGGTTTAGGGAGGCAGAGCCAGCAGGACCTTTTTTTGTGGGGCACAGCACCTGAATCTGCTCTGCCGGGATGCCCATATTCTGGGGCAGGCGGGTGGCGCACAGCCCTACAATGGTCTGGGCTACCTGCTCTTCCGATCGGCCGGGCAGGAAGAAAAAGTCGCCTTTTGTATTCTTTAAATCCGGCATTTCTCCCCGATTGACCCGGTGGGCGTTCATAACAATGAGACTCTCCTGCGCCTGCCGGAAGATCTCCGTCAGCCGGACCACTGGCAGCATATTGCTGCGCAGCATATCCCGGAAGGGGAATCCGGGCCCTACCGGGGGCAGCTGGTCCGGGTCGCCTACCAAAATCAGCCGGGCCTTGCCGGGAACAGCCCGCAGCAAAGACCCTAATAGCTGCACATCCACCATGGACATCTCGTCTACGATCACCACATCGGCTTTGAGTGGGTCGTCTTCATCGTGGCTGAAATACAGCTTGCCGGTGTGGGGGTCGATCCCCGCGCCCAGCAGCCGGTGGATGGTGGAGGCCTCCCGCCCGGTGACCTCCGTCAGCCGCTTGGCGGCACGGCCTGTGGGGGCGCATAGCAGACACGATAAACCCATCTGGTCATACAGGGATAGAATACCCTGCAGCACGGTGGTCTTGCCGGTGCCCGGGCCGCCGGTAATCAACAGCAGAGAGCCGGTGGCGGCCTCCTGCAGTGCCAGCGCCTGCTGGGCAGAGTACTCCAGACCGCTTTCCTTGGCTGCCTGGTGGAGTTTCTTGTTCAAAAAGGCCGGGGCAGGGAGCCGGACAGTTCCGTGCTCGTAGAGCCGGCGGGCGCAGTAGGTCTCTGCCCGGTACAGCTCCGGCAGGTACACAATGTCAATATCTGCCAAGTGATCTTTCACCAGCCGATCTGCCTCTGCCAGCCGGTCTATGGCGGTCTCTACGGTAGCTTCCCCTACGCACAAAAGCTGGGCGGTGGCGGCGATCAGTTTGCTCTCCGGCAGGAAACTGTGCCCTGCGGACAGATTGTAACGCAATTCGAAGAGAATACCGGCGTCTACCCGGCGGTTGTCATCCCCGGCAACACCCAGCTCCACGGCAAACCGGTCTACCGCGCCGAAAGGCGCTTCCAGACCCTCATCCATCAGCAAGTAAGGATCGTCATACAGTAGGTCGATGGCTGTCTCACCGTAAAGCTTGTAGGTCTTTACCGCCAGCTCCGCAGGCAGATGGTGCAAAGTGAAAAATTCCATCAAGTGCCGCATGCCCACCTGCAGGCGGAAGGTCTCCCCGATCTCCATAGCTTTTCGTTCCGAGATGCCGGATACCTCACTCAGCCGCTCCGGCTCCCGCTCCATCACCAGCAGGGTCTGGTCACCGAAGCGGTCTACGATCCGGGCAGCCAGCCGGGGTCCAATGCCTTTAATGCTCCGTCCGGACAGGTAGGAGAGGATCTCCATGGCGGTCTGAGGCATCAGCCGCTCCAGAAATTCCGCCTCAAACTGGCGGCCGTAGCTAGAGTGGTTGCTCCACCGACCGGTGACCATCAGCCGCTCACCCACAGAGGGCAGGGGGATGGTTCCCACCACGGTCACATGCTGGGTATCTGCCAGCTGCAAGCGCAGCACCGCATAGCCGTTGTCATAGTTCTGAAAGACAACGGCGGAGATGGTGCCTTGTAAAATTTCCAATTCCTGCTGATTCAATACATTCTCTCCTGTTCTTTGCGGCATACTGTTAACAGTTTACTATATTTTTCGCCAATTGAAAAGGGCTTTTCGCAAAGGAAAGTCAACAAAGTAAAGAAACTGTAAATAAGGGAAAAATCACCTTGCATATTCCAGGGGATTTCGATATAATGTTATGCAATAAGATAAAATGGGAAAAAGTGTAAGGAGCGAAAAGACGATGAAAGAATTGTCTCTTCTGACCTGGCTGACCCAACTGGGTTTGTCCGTGGCTGTACCGCTGGCAGGCTGTATTCTGCTGGCTGTCTGGCTGCGGGAGCGGTTCAGCCTGGGAGCTTGGGTGATCCTCCTGGGGGTGGCTCTGGGTCTTTATCTGGCGGCAGACGGTTTCCGGCGAAATTTGAAGCTCCTGCACCGGCTGAGCGCGGGTAAGAAACAAGACCCGCCGCCGGTTTCCTATAACGAACACGACTGAATTACGGGAGAAGCCTATGGATCACAGAAAATTTGTATTGCGGCAGACCGGCATGGTAGCCATAGGCGAAGCCGTGGGTGTGGGTGCCATGCTGGGCATCTTTGCCCTGCTGGGGCGGTATGACAATACTGTGCTGCTGGGCGGTCTGGTTGGCGGTGTGATGACGGTGCTGAACTTTTTTGTGATGGCCATTGCCGTGAACATCGCTGCAGACAAGGCAACAGAGCAGAATGTAAACGGCGGCAAGGCGACCATCAAAGCCTCCTATTTTGGGCGGATGGTGGTGCTGTTTGTGGTGCTCTTTGCTTTTGCGCGAAGCGGCCTGTGCAACCCAATCGCTCTGGTGGTGCCGCTGATCTTCTCCCGGTTCACTCTGACGTTGGCAGAATTTTTCAGAAGAAAGCCTGGTGACAAAGCTGCATGAATGTAAGTGTTGACGGCGCATTTGTCTATTTCACCATTCCCATATTCGGCGGGATTCCCATTACCCAGACCACGGTGTCTTCCTTTGTGGTGACCTTGCTTCTGGTGATCGCCTGTATCCGGCTTGGCAAAAATTTGCAGAAGCGACCCACCGGCGTGCAGGTGCTGGTGGAAAAGGGTGTGGGCATGATCTATAATCTGACCGTTTCCGCCATGGGACAGCACAATGCCCACTGGGCACCTTTTATGGGTACGCTTTTCCTAAGCAGTATCTGCGGCAGTCTCATCGGTATGACCGGCTTTTTGCGATCGGTAACGGCAGATTTAAGCTGCACCCTCGCCTGGGCTATTATGGTCACGGTGATCATTTGGTACAATAACATCAAGAGCAACGGCCTTGTCGGTTGGCTGAAGGGGTTCACAGAGCCCATCGTAGTCATGACCCCCATGAATGTGATATCGGAGATCGCCCAGCCCATTTCTATGGCCTTCCGTCACTTCGGCAATGTGGCTGGCGGCGGCGTGATCACTTCCATTATTTACACCGCATTTGCCTTGGTATCGGCACTGGTGCTGGACGCCATAGCCTCTGTAGGCTGGCTGATGGGTGTGATTTTGATGGCGGCAGGCATTGCCCTGTGGATCGTCAATTCCCGGAAAAAGAAAAAGCTAATTTGGAAACTGCTGGCAATTGTGAGCTTTGTATTGGGTTTGTTTGGCCTTTTACAGGCGCTGAATGTGTTGTCCGGTGTGCCGGTGCTGGCGCTGGGCGTCCCTGCGTTGCTGAGCGTGTATTTCGATGTATTTTCCGGCTTTGTGCAGGCCTTGGTATTTACCTTGCTCAGCATGGTGTATATTGCCGGCGCCTGTCCCCCTGCCCAGCAGGCAGAAGAACTTTGTGAATCATAAAATTAAGGACATCATTTACTTTTAGGAGGAAACAATTATGGAATTCAATGCGTATTTTTTGAAGGCTATGTGTGCTATCGGTGCGGGCCTGTGTATGGGCATCGGCGCCATCGGCCCTGCTATCGGTGAAGGTAATGCGGTCTCCCACGCACTGGAAGGCATGGCCCGCCAGCCTGAGACTGCCGACAACCTGCGTACCAACATGATCCTGGGCTGTGCCATTACCGAGACCACCGGTATTTACGCCCTGCTGATCTCTTTCCTGATCCTGTTTGCAACCAACGTATAAGCTTCGTTCTATCTACAATTTCGGATAGAAAGGAGCGGAAATCGTGTTTGAAAGTTTTATCGGCGTCAATTTCTGGACGGCGCTGTTTGTGCTGCTGAACTTTTTGGTTCTGTTTTTCGTGGCAAAGAAGTTTCTGTTTTTGCCGGTAAAAAAGATGATCGACAGCCGCCAGCAGGAGATTGACACCATGTACGCCGAAGCCGGCGCAGCCAAGGAAAACGCGCAGGCTTTACAAAAAGAGTATGAAGATCAGCTTTCCGTCGCCCGGGAAACCGGTGACCGGCTGGTGCAGGAGGCCACTGCCCGGGGTCAGTCCCGGCAGGAGGAGATCATCCGCCAGGCCAATCTGGAGGCGGAAAAGATCCGGGAAAAGGCCGCCGCGGACATTGCCCAGGAGAAAAAGAAGGCTCTCAACGACGCCAAGGACGAGATCTCCTCGCTGGCAATGGAAATTGCCGGCAAGGTGGTTGGCCGCAGCCTCAACGACGATGACCAGGCACGACTGGTAGACAGCTTCCTGGCAGAATTGGGTGAGCAGGTATGACCCGGGTCGGTGTAGCGTATGCCCAGGGATTGTATACCCTGGCAAAGGAAGAGGGCTTGACCGAAACGATTCTGGAGGAGCTGGAGGTGCTGCGGCAGAGCTTTGCCCAGGCGCCGGAATTCCTGCAGCTTTTGGCTGCCCCCAATGTATCCAAGGCAGAGCGCACCGGGATCCTGGACGAGAGTTTCCGGGGGAAGGTGCAGCCATATGTACTGAATTTCTTGAAAATTTTGACGGAAAAGGGTTATATCCGCCACTTTTCCCATTGCTGTGATGCCTACCGGGAGCAGTACAATGCTGACAACGGCATTTTGGTGGTCAAGGCGGTGTCCGCCGTGGCACTAAGTGATGACCAGAAAGCACAGCTGACCCGGAAGCTGCAGACCATGACCGGAAAGACCGTGGAACTAAGCTGCCGGATAGACCCGGCGGTGCTGGGCGGCATCCGGCTGGATTACGACGGCAAGCAGGTGGACGGCACGGTGCAAAACCGGCTGGAATCCGTAAGAAACTTGCTGAAAAATACCGTACTTTGATTAGAGGGTAGGTAGAATATGGAATTACGACCCGAAGAAATTACAAAAATCATCCGCAGTCAAATTAAGAACTACGAGAACAAACTGCAGACCAGCGAAACCGGCGTGGTCATCCTGGTAGGTGACGGCATTGCCCGGGTCTCCGGACTGGAAAAGTGCATGGCAGGCGAGCTGGTGGAATTCCCCAACGGCGCCTACGGCATGGCCCAGAATCTGGAGGAGGACACGGTTTCTGTTGTGATCCTAGGCTCTGACAGCGGTATCAAAGAAGGCGACACAGTGCGCCGCACCGGCAAGGTGGTGTCTGTTCCCGTGGGTAACGGGCTCATTGGACGGGTGGTCAACGCCCTGGGCGAGCCCATCGACGGCAAGGGCCCCATCACTGCCGAAGGCTACCGGCCTATTGAGTGCGCTGCCCCCGGCATCGTTGACAGAGAGCCGGTGAGCGTACCTCTGCAGACGGGCATTAAGGCCATCGACTCTATGATCCCCATCGGCAGAGGGCAGCGTGAGCTGATCATCGGCGACCGGCAGACCGGTAAGACCACCATCGCCACCGACACCATCCTGAACCAGAAGGGCAAGGATGTGATCTGCATTTATGTGGCCATCGGCCAGAAACGTTCTACCGTGGCCCAGATCGTGGAATCTTTGACCCTGGGCGGCGCGATGGATTACACCATTGTGGTATCCTCCACCGCTTCGGAGCTGGCACCCATGCAGTACATCGCGCCTTATACCGGCTGCAGCATGGGCGAACACTTTATGCACCAGGGCAAGGATGTGCTGGTGATCTATGACGATTTGAGCAAGCATGCGGTGGCCTACCGTGCCATCTCCCTGCTGATCCGCCGTCCTCCCGGACGAGAGGCATACCCCGGCGATGTTTTCTATCTGCACTCCCGTCTGCTGGAGCGGGCATCCCAGATGTCTGATAAGCTGGGCGGTGGCTCGCTGACGGCACTGCCGATTATTGAAACCCAGGCAGGCGATGTTTCTGCCTACATCCCCACCAACGTGATCTCCATCACCGACGGTCAGATCTTCCTGGAGAGCGAGCTGTTCAACGCCGGCGTTATGCCTGCGGTGAACCCGGGTATTTCTGTGTCCCGTGTGGGCGGTGATGCGCAGATCAAGGCCATGAAGAAGGTGGCAGGTTCTTTGAAGCTGCTGCACTCCCAGTACCGGGAACTGCAGAGCTTTGCCCAGTTCGGTTCCGATATGGACGCCGACACCAAGGCAAGACTGGCTCTGGGTGAGCGGATCGTGGCCGTGCT
>JAZNRW010000051.1:0-21405 GCA_045590835.1 Faecousia sp. | reverse complement strand
TGGGTCGCCAGAATGATCTTCTCCGGCTGCGAGCACACCGGTAAGACTCCCTTCCACACAGTGCTGATCCACGGTCTGGTTCGTGATGACAAGGGTCGCAAGATGAGTAAGTCTCTGGGCAACGGCATTGATCCTCTGGAGATGATCGAAAAGTACGGCTGTGACGCTCTACGTATGAACATGGTAACCGGCAACGCGCCCGGAAACGATATGCGTTTCTATGTGGAGCGGTGCGAGGCCATGCGTAACTTTGCCAACAAGCTGTGGAACGCCAGCCGTTATGTGCTGATGAATCTTGGCGAGGATGCCAAGAACGAGCTGCCTGCCATGGAGCAGCTGACCATCGCGGATAAGTGGGTGCTGTCCAAACTGAATACCTTGATTGCTGAGGTTACCGAGAATCTGGAGAAGTACGAACTGGGCGTTGCCGTCCAGAAGGTGTATGACTTCCTGTGGGATACCTACTGCGACTGGTATATCGAGCTGACCAAGGCAAGACTCTACAGCGAGGACGCTGTCCAAAAGCAGACGGCCCTGCAAGTGCTTGTGTATGTTTTGGATCAGACCTTGCGTCTGCTGCACCCCTTCATGCCCTTTATTACTGAGCAGATTTGGCAGAGCCTGCCCCACGAGGGTGAGGCGCTGATTGTTGCCCAGTGGCCGGAATACTCTGCTGATCTGGCATTTAAGGTAGAGGAGGATCTGATGGAATCTGTGATGGATGCCATCCGCGCCATCCGCAACCGCAGAGCGGAGATGAATGTACCGCCCTCCAAGAAGGCTGCCCTGTATGTACTGACCTCCAAGCCTCAGATTTTTGTGGAAGGCGAGGGCTTTATGCAGCGACTGGCGTATGCCGATGAAGTCACCATTTTGGATGCAGAACCGAAAGATCTGGACGGCATGGTTTGCTGCACCACCAACATTGCCAAGCTCTACATCCCCATGGGACAGCTGGTGGATGTTGCCAAGGAGCTGGAGCGGATCGGTAAGGAACTGGAGAAGGCCAAGAAGAACCTATCCAGCCTGGAAGCAAAGCTGAATAACGAAAACTTTACCTCTCGGGCGCCGGAAGCGGTTGTTACCGACATTCGCGATAAGGCAGAAAAGGCCCGCGATTTGATCATCCAGCTGGAACAGAGCGAAGCAGCAATGAAGAAGCTGTAATATCAGTAAATTTAGAGAGTGTGCAAACATTTTGTTTGCACACTCTTTTTTTATGCCTGTTTCCGACGGCAAATCCCGTCAAATTATTCTATACTGAAGAGGAATTTACCAAGGAGGAACTGCTATGCATCTGACAAGCTTTTTACAGGAGGGGACCCTGACGGTAGCACTGACCGGAGAAATTGACCATCATTGCGCAAAGGAGTATATCAAGACGATTACCGCAAAGATGGAAGCCTATGCGCCAGGGATTTGTATTCTGGACTTTCGGGATGTGTCCTTTATGGATTCGTCCGGAATTGCCGTAATGATCAATGCCTTAAGAACCATGGTAAAGTCCGGCGGCGCGCTATATATATCCGGACTAAGATCTCAGCCTATGAAGGTATTTCGGGCATCCGGTATTGATAAACTGATCGAAATTAAGGAGGCAGCACATGAAATTTGAAAACTACATCATCTTAAATTTTCCCAGCAAGTCCAGCAATGAGGCCTTCGCCCGTTCTGCGGTTGCTTGCTTTGCATCGCAAATGGATCCCACATTGGAAGAACTGGGTGACATTCGCACTGCTGTTTCCGAAGCGGTCACAAACTGCATCGTACACGCATATCCCGATGCGCTGGGTATGATTACAGTTCGCTGCAGGATCCTCAAGGACAATACTCTGGACATTGTTATCAAGGACAAGGGGATCGGTATTCCGGATCTGGAACAGGCGCGCAGACCCATGTATACCACAGGGGGAAATGATCGCAGCGGTATGGGATTTACCATTATGGAGAGTTTTATGACCACATTTTCTGTGCAATCTGCTCCGGGAAAGGGAACTACGGTACATATGCGCAGAAAACTGCAGCGGCGCAAATGAGCAGAACCGAGGAACTCATCTCCCGCTGTCAGGCGGGGGATCCCGATGCAAAAGAATCGATTATTACCGAAAACAGCGGGCTAATCTGGGCGGTTACCAAACGGTACCTTGGCAGAGGGGTGGAATCGGATGATCTGTATCAGCTGGCTTGCCTGGGTTTTTTGAAGGCTGTTGACGGATTCGATCTGAATTTTGGAACGCAGTTTTCTACCTATGCAGTGCCGAAAATCGCCGGAGAGATTCGCAGATTCCTTAGGGATGACGGCACGGTCAAGGTATCCCGTGGTATCAAAGAACGTTCTGTTACAATCAAAAACGCAAGAAACCAACTAAGCCAGACCCTTGGACGAGAGCCGACCGTTACAGAGATCGCGGAGAGCACCGGTATTACACCGGAAGACATTGCGGTTGCCGAATGTGCCACAGCATCCGTCGAATCCATTCACCAGGCAGCAGGGGAGGACGGGCTGACCCTTGAGAATATTCTTACAGATACGGAATCGGAAGAGGTACTCTTGGAGAAACTGGCGCTGCGACAGGCTATAGCCTGTCTGCCGGAACGGGAGAATCTTGTGATCAAGCTACGGTATTTTCACGGATTGACCCAGGAACGGGTATCAAAGGTGCTGCAGGTGAGTCAGGTACAGGTGTCCCGAATCGAGAAAAAGGCCTTGCATCGTCTTCGGGGTCTAATGGAATAGAGACGGAATTTTGTCTTTACCTTTTGATAAAAATGCTGTAGAATAAGTACATCAATTACTTTAACAAGGTGTACTTATGACTGAAGCTATGATGGGTCGTTTTTTGGAGGCCAGAAGGCGCTATATTCTGTCACAATTTGAGAATCTGAATGCTATGCAGAAGGAGGCCGTGGCCACAACGGATGGCCCTCTGCTGCTCCTTGCCGGTGCCGGAAGCGGCAAAACCACCGTGCTGATCAACCGGATCGCAAATTTGATCCGGTTCGGTCGTGCCAGCGATTCTGCTGACATTCCCGACACGGTGACAGAAGATGATGTGATGTTTCTGGAGTCGCTGCAAGAGCCGATTTCTGATTTTGACCGGCATCGTGCAGATCTGCTGTGCGCATTGGATCCTGCGCTTCCCTGGAGCATTATTGCCATTACCTTTACCAACAAGGCTGCCAATGAACTGAAGGAACGGCTGACAAATATGCTGGGCCCGGAGGGGCAGGATGTATGGGCCATGACCTTCCACTCTGCCTGCTGCCGAATCTTGCGCCGGGATATTGAGCGGTTGGGCTATAGCCGCAGCTTTACAATTTATGACTCCGCCGATTCCGAGCGGGTCATGAAGGATATCATTAAGGGTATGGGTCTGGATGACAAGACTTTCCCGGCCAAATATGTGTTATCAATCATCAGCAAAGAGAAAGATAACATGGTCACGGCAGAACAGTATCTGGACCGGGTAGAGTCCGGCAGCGACTTGCGGATGATTCACATTGCAAGAGCCTACATGCAGTATCAGACAAGACTGAAAGAGAATAATGCATTGGATTTTGATGACATTATCTTCCAGACAGTCCGCCTGCTGCAAGAGCATGAAGATGTGCGCGCATTCTACCAGAGAAAGTTCCGCTATGTGCTGGTGGATGAGTATCAGGACACCAACCACATGCAGTATCTGCTCACATCACTCCTTGCCGGTGGTTATGAAAATATCTGCGTGGTGGGTGATGACGACCAGAGTATTTACCGGTTCCGTGGCGCTACCATTGAAAATATCTTAAGCTTTGAAAAGCAGTATAAAGGCGCCCGCATTATCCGTCTGGAGCAGAATTATCGCTCCACCCAGGCGATTTTGAATGCAGCAAACGCGGTCATTGCCCACAACCTTGGCAGAAAGGGTAAACACTTATGGACAGCAAACGGGATCGGCGACCCTATTACTGTTTATGAAGCCTCAGATGAAGGCAGCGAGGCCAATTATGTGGCAGGTCAGATCATCTCCCGTTCCCGGGGAAAGCAGTTCAAGGATTATGCGGTCCTTTACAGGACCAATGCCCAATCCAACGCACTGGAATTTTCTTTCAAACGAAATGGCATACCTTACCGGGTCGTTGGTGGCATGCGGTTCTTTGATCGGGCAGAAATTAAGGATATGCTGGCATACCTGTGTGTAATCAACAACCCCAGCGACGATTTGCGGCTGCACCGCATTATCAACAACCCGCCCCGAGGTTTGGGCGCAAAGACCATAGAAACTGCGGATCGTCTTGCCCAGGCGGAGGGATCGGGCCTATATTCTGTGATCTCCAATCCCTATGGCTATGGCCCGCTGGAAAAGTCGGCAGGCAAATTTGCGCAATTTACTTCGCTGATTGGGGAACTGTCGGCGCTTTTGGATGATGGCTTAACACTTCCGGAATTTTACGAGGAAGTGATGATCCGTACCGGCTACATTGCTATGCTGGAGAGCAAGCCCACAGAAGAGAATAAGACTAGACTGGAAAATATTCGTGAATTAAAATCCAGCATTAACGCCTATGTGCAAAACGCGGATGTGCCCACATTGTCCGGTTTTCTGGAGGAGATCTCTCTGTATACTGATCTTGAGGAGTACAATGAAGGGGATGATGCGGTGGTCATGATGACTATGCACTCAGCAAAGGGTCTGGAATTCCCCCATGTTTTTCTGGTTGGTTTTGAAGACGGTCTGTTCCCCGGTATGCGGGCAATCGGCGATCGGGAGGAGATGGAGGAGGAACGCAGACTCTGTTATGTTGCCATTACCAGAGCGAAGCAGACCTTGACCATCTCCCACGCCAAGCAGCGCATGCTCTATGGCCGCACCAATGCGTCCTTGCCGTCCCGTTTCTTACGGGAGATCCCCGAGGACACAGTAATAAAAAAAGGTGGTTACCAGACACCGCAAAATCATTACGGCAGTTCTCTTGGTTACGGAGCAGCTTCTGTATCTGCGTCTGCAAGAAAAGCTGTTTCTTACAAAAACACCTATACCTATACGGCGCCGAATACACAGTCAGCTGCAACCATCGACTTTAATAAGGGCGATATGATCCAACATACGGCATTTGGCCGTGGTATGGTGCTGTCTGTTATGAAAATGGGCGGAGATGCGCTGTTGGAAATCGCCTTTGACCAGATTGGAACCAAGAAACTGATGGCAAAAACTGCCTCAGCGCATATGAAAAAGCTTTGATATTCCAGTATTGCGGAGCATAGACTTTCCCGGAGGGGAATGCTATGACTAGGGTTTTAAGAAGGTGTCTGCGTATTCTTGTGGTACTTTCGCTGCTGAGTTTGTCAGGGATCTTGTTTTTTCGCTATAAATTCAATGATGCCATCGGCTCGTTGGCGCAAACCCAGGTGGTCAATACCACATCCGATTTGATCAATGATGCCATTGACGAGCAGATTGAAACCGGGAATATCCAGTACGACCGCATGGTCTATTTCGAAAAAGATCTGGATGGAAAAATTACTGCGCTAAAAACCAATATGAGTGAAGTAAACCGGCTGAAAACTGACATTCTGAATTTGATCAATGATGAAATTTTAGCTCTTGACACCACAGATCTGGGGATACCTATAGGCAGTTTATTTCTACCGGAGTTTTTATCCGGGAAAGGGCCTATGATCCCGGTACAGGTGCTGTCCATCCGCAATTCCGATGCATCCTTTACCAGTGACTTTTCAGAAGCAGGGATCAACCAGACCCTGCAGCAGATGAATATGCACGTGAGTGTGGATGTGACGATCCTTGTGTTGGGGAGGACGGAGAGCTTTACCGTCAGCAGCCAGGTGGTTGTTGCAGAAACGATTATTGTGGGTCAGGTGCCGGGCACTTACCTGCATACCGGAGGAAACTATGGAGATAAAACAGAGAATTGAACAACTGACCGATCAGCTTAACCAGGCCAACTACCGGTATTATGTACTGGATGATCCCCAAATGCCGGACTTCGAATATGACCGTCTGCTGCGGGAATTGGAGATCTTGGAACGGGAAAACCCGGATCTGGCCAGAGCAGATTCACCTACCAAGCGAGTGGGCGGAGAAGCTTTGAGTAAATTCCAGAAGGTGACCCATCCGGTGCCGCTGATGAGCTTGCAGGATGTGTTCTCCATGGAAGAACTCCATGAGTTTCTGCAGAAAATTCAGGAGCAGTATCCCGGCACAGAATTCACTGTTGAACCGAAGATCGACGGACTATCTGTGGCGCTGGAGTATGAAAACGGCCTGTTTGTCCGTGGCGCTACCCGGGGTGACGGCACGGTTGGCGAGGATGTGACAGAAAACCTGAAGACCATCCGTTCCATCCCTATGCAGTTGCACAATGCGCCTACACGGCTGATCGTCCGGGGCGAGGTCTATATGCCAAAGAAAACCTTTGAGGCACTGAACGCACGACTGGAGCTGGAGGGAAAGCCCCTGTTTGCCAATCCCAGAAATGCCGTTGCCGGACCCCTGCGCCAGCTTGATCCGAAAATTGCCGCCCAAAGAGGTCTGGATATTCTGGTCTTTAACATTCAACTGGCTGACGGAGTTTCATTTCGTACCCATGCAGAAACCCTGTCCTATTTGAAAGATCTGCGCTTTAAGGTAATACCCTGGAAAACCTGCACTGAAATCCGTGACATTCAGGAGCAGGTGGTAGCTATCAACGAAAACCGGGAACAGCTTCCTTGTGATATTGACGGCGCAGTCATCAAGGTTAATGATCTGTCCCTGCGGCAAATGCTTGGCGCTACGGCGAAATTCCCTCGGTGGGCAGCAGCTTATAAGTATCCCCCGGAGATCAAGCCTACAGTTGTAGAGGATATTGTTGTGCAGGTAGGCAGAACCGGCGTGCTGACCCCTAAGGCAGTGGTGCGCCCTGTTCGCCTGGCAGGTACAACTGTGACCAACGCAACACTTCACAATCAAGACTTTATTACTGAGCGGGATATCCGGATCGGTGACACGGTCAGCATCCGTAAGGCCGGCGAGATCATTCCGGAAATTCTGGAAGTAGATATTACCAAGAGACCTGCAGGTACCAGTCCTTACAGGCTGCCCTCAACCTGTCCTATCTGCGGCGCACCCACCCAGCGGGATGAAGATGGCGCATTTCTGCGGTGTACCGGCGTTGCTTGCCCTGCGCAACTGTCGAGAAATATTGCACATTTTGTCAGCAGAGATGCTATGGACATTGAGGGGCTGGGCGCTTCCATTGTAGATGCCCTTATTGAACGAAATCTTCTTTCCTCTGCAGCTGACATTTATTCCCTCAGCTTGGATGATCTGAAGCAACTTTGGCAGAAGGGTGATGTGGCAGCTAAGAAGCTCCTCAACGCCATCGAAGGTAGCAAGCAGCAGGACCTAAGTCGGCTGATTTATGCCCTTGGTATTCGTCAGGTGGGCGCGAAAACCGGCAAGACTCTGGCAAAGGCCTTTGGCTCTCTGGACACCCTGATGCAGGCAAACGTGGAGGAACTGACCCAGGTAGAAGATGTTGGAGAAATTACAGCAAATTCTATTGCTGGGTGGTTCCGGCAGCCACAGTCCATACAGATGATCGAAAAGCTGCGCCAGGCAGGTGTGAATTTTGAGAGCACCCGTGTGGTAACAGATGCACGCTTTGCAGGTATGACCTTTGTTCTGACCGGCGCACTGACTATGTTTACCCGGGAAGAGGCCACAGAGAAGATTGAACTCTTCGGCGGTAAGGCAGCCGGCTCTGTTTCCAAGAAGACAAGCTTTGTGGTTGTTGGAGAAAATGCTGGCTCTAAGGAACGCAAAGCAAGGGAATTGGGTATCCCTATTCTCAGTGAAGAAGATTTTCTGAATATGATTGGGTAAAACATCCAGATGCCGCTTTGTATCTCATAAAAAAACGCTTCGGTTACCAACCGAAGCGTTTTTCTTATGACGATATCCACAAAAATTGGAATCTGCTCCGGAGTGGGCCAAGGCTGATCCGCCGGCACGATCTGCGGCAGATGCACATTAAAATGCTGCCCTGTTTCGTCGCAGATCGCAGAAGAATTAACCACCAAGCGTTTGTCAGGATTTTCGCATTCACTGCTTGGGCGTCCGCATTGACGCACGCTGGCATTGATCGGCGCTCAAGGAATATGTATTCTTCCGCATAATGGCGGAGAAGCGATTGTTCTGGATGATTTTGCAGCCGCGAATTGTGGGGGGAGAATGTTTTGCTGGGCGGTGAGGAGTTTCCCTAGATCACCTCGTTCACTTGTTGAGAAAATTTGTGATTACAAATCCGAAGCAGCAAACAATTCAATTGCGAATTTGTTGACTTCGGCAACTGCTAATAAATACTCGGTCATAGTAATTTCGTCTACAGGAGGGAGCTTGCTAGAAATGCTATCTTTGCCGGGAAAATCAATTGCTATAGCTGTTTGTAGGGTCTTTTTGACACCATCTTTAGTGAAAGCATCAAGATTGCTGCGCTTGAGTAATTCGCAAGATTCCACTTGAAACACGCTCAAATTACGTTGCAAGGGGGCACGCTCTGGAGAATCCTTAAAAAAGTCTGTCACAAGCTGATTAAACTTATGGTGCATCATAGAATGAACCTTGTTTTTGATAGCAATATCTTGGACAGACAGATAGAGTGCGTTCCAGAAGAAAGTAATGTAATAATAATTCAAGGGGAACCCCAAATCTTTTACACACCTCATAGAAGAAATCCAAAGGTGTGAGCATAGGCGTTTTGCTTTGTGCACAGTCTCTTTACTGGTGTTGGCTGCGTAATAGTTATCCAATTTGCTTTCGGGGATCCTAAGGTGTTGACCGTCTTTGGTTGTGAAAAAGTACATAGCTTCCTGCGGTGTGGAGGATTGTGCCGAGGCAGAGGAACGCTGTGAGGGGGGTGTGTCTGATGGGGCGGATCTTCTTTTGTTCCACATAGCAATAAGTGCATTGGAGGGAACATAGAAAACGAAGAAGAAAAAAACTAGGGTAATAATGCCGCTTAGAAATGCACTGGTATCTGCAGTATGCAGAGCAGACTCGATAGGAATATAAATTAGAAAGGTGACAAGAAAACAGAGCAACCTAATTAACCACTTCATAAAAACCTCCAGTGTTCATTAGTCGTTAAGAATAAGACATTTTTTGGGCTTGGTTTAACCAGGAACCATACCAAGTGAGGAGATCTTCTTTGCTGTGTCCTGTGCATGTAGCGCCTTGACATAGCTGCGAACAGAGGATCCTGCTACAACGACTATGTTAGTAGATGCAAGTGAGAATAGCGGCCCGTCAACATAGCCCAACACGCAATTGTTATTTATGTTGTCTCCAAACGTTCCACAAACGAACAAAAGTGGAGCTCATCAAAATACCAACCGCTATTGCGCCTGCAATGGCGATGGTGTGGGTGCCTTGAGATGCAAATAGGGACATATCACCTTGTACAAGATGGTTTGTGGTGTAATAAATTCCCGCGCCGGGAATCAGAGGGAATATAGACACACTCAGATAGGATATGGCCGGATATTTGCGGATCCGTGCCATAGCTTCGGAGTAGGTGGAAGCCGCAATGGAAGACAGGAAATAGCACAGGATCTCCCCACCGCCCAGGTGCTGGACCAGGCAGTAGGCTGCCCAGGTGATAGCACCGCCAAAGGCACACAACATGATCCCGGGTCCGTGGATATTAAACAAAATGGCAAAGCCAATACAGCCGATAAAACAGGATAGAAGCTGGATTCCGGCGTGATGGGGCACTGTGACCGGAGGTGTGGGAATGCCCCAGATGGAATTGATCAGATTCCATGCAGTACCTGTTCCTAAAGCGATCGCTGCGGCAATCAATAACACCTGGACAATGCGGTTGATACCGGAGTTGGTATCTCCAAAAATAATATCCCGCATGGCATTTGTAAATATCAAACCAGGTACCAGAATCATCAGCGTGCCAATGACGACCATGTTTGTGCTGTCTGCCAGATTGAAGACACCGGTAATATATGCTGCAGCGGCCATAATAAATGCTGCAGCAATGGTTTTAAAGAAGGGATTTGTCTTGAACCGATCCATAAACCGGTTACACAGGCCTAACAGCAGGCCGCAGACACCTGCACAGAGAGAGTCGATCAGTGTACCGCCAAAAAACACAGCATATCCGGCAGCGCCCAGCACACTACCCAACAAGGTCAAGGGTAGAGAGTACTGTACCCGGGATGCAGTTGTCTGCCGGAGCCATTCGGTTGCTGTGAGAATATCCGGCCGTTCTGCGCAAATCCTGCGGCTTAAATTACTGTAGCGCTCTACAGAATCCAGATCATTACCGTGAAATCCAATTCTTCGCATACGGGTCGCAGATGTACCATCGTCTGTTTTGATACTGATAATCAAGCAGTTTGTGATGGCAAAAACCTCCGATGATACTCCGTACGCAGTTAGTATTCTGTTGATGCTTTCCTCTACCCGGAATGTCTCAGCCCCTGACATGGCTAGACGGTATCCTAACTCCGATACTAAATCAAGCAGCATATTATAGTCCATATTGGAATCCTCTCAATGCTTCATTAACGTATATAAGTATATCACAACATAAAATAATTACAAGTAAAAGCCACCGGAAAACCGGTGGCTTTCGATTATTTTCTCACAAACAGTACACCCAGCGTGCCTGGGCCGCAATGGCAGGAGACCGTACATCCGGCTTCTGTCCAGTAGATGTTTTCAAAATCGGCATGCTGATCCACAGCATCTTTTACTGCATTCAGACATTCATCGGTGACAGGTGTTCTGGTGATGAACAGGGTGCTACGCTCCAAGTCCTCTCGGTCTGCAAGACGATCCTTGACATAGTTTGCAAGGCACTTGGCATAGCTGCCACGATATTTTTTGACTACGGACATTTTGCCGTTCTTCACTTCAATACAGGGTTTCAGGTTTAACAAATTGGCACCTAGAGCAACCACAGCGGAGCAGCGGCCGCCCTTCACCATATACTGTAGCTGATCCAGAAGGAAACTTGCCTCCACTTTGTCGACAAAATCAGCCAGATAGGTTTCAATCTCCTCCAAAGTGGCGCCGTTTTCTGCCAGTTCGCAAATCTTTAACACCACCAGACCTTGTCCGGTGGAAAGATTCCGGGAATCGATTACCAAAACATTATCAAATTCAGCAGCAGCAAGACGGGCATTTTGGAAGCTGGATGAAAAATCAGAGCCAATATTGACATGGATAACGCCATCATATTCAGCCGAATACTTTGCAAACAGTTCCTGATATTCGCCGACACTTCCTGCAGTTGTGGAGCAGAGGCTGCCACCGGCTGCTACATGCGCAAAAATATCTTCAGGGGTAATGGTAACACCATCCATATAGGCCTGCCCGTCCTTTACGACGGTCAATGGGAAAATAGATATGTTATACTTTTCCAATAGTTCCCGGGAAAGGTCACAAGTGCTGTCAGAAGTGATTTTATATTTCATCTAAGATTTCTCCTTGCTATTAAAAAAGTAATGCCGTTTAATCGGTTTAAAATTAAAAACTTAAATCCGTAAAAAAGCTGTATGCTTGCAATATGCAAAAAGTTTGATAAAATAGTACCATAAAATGACTACGGTGTCAATTAAATTGCTGTGAACACTGAAGGAGAAGACTTATGCATATTAAATTTGACATCACCGGTATGACCTGTGCGGCCTGTTCTGCCAGAGTAGAGAAGGTAACATCGCAGATCACTGGTGTTGAAAAGGCTGAGGTAAATTTATTGGCTGGGAAAATGATGGTGACAGCCGATGCTCAGGCTGTAACACAGCAGATTCTTACAGCTGTGCAAAATGCAGGATACGGTATCACCGTTGCTGGAGAAAAGAAGACAGAAACCATCAAACAGGATACCGGTCTGCTGGGAATGAAGAAACGCTTGATCGCATCCGCAGCTTGTCTTGTTGTGCTGATGTATTTCACCATGGGACATATGATCGGTGTGCCGCTTCCCAGTTGGTATCACGGCAGTGAGAATGCTTTGGTTGCCACTTTGCTCCAGCTTTTTCTTACATTGCCTGTGATCTATTTGAATCGCACCTATTATATAAAAGGGTTCCGCGTCCTTTGGCATCGAGCTCCCAATATGGACTCACTGATAGCGGTAGGCTCCAGTGCGGCACTGATTTATGGAATTGTCGCCTTGTTCCGTATGGCCTATGCCATGGGACATGGGCAATCGGAAATTGTGGATCACTACAGCAAAAATCTCTATTTTGAATCTGCTGCTATGATTCTGACGCTGATTACATTCGGCAAATTCTTAGAGACAAGGGCGAAGGGCAAAACCGGTGATGCCATCCGTCAGCTGATGGACTTAAACCCTAAAACCGCAACTGTTCGAAGAGATGGCGAAGAAACAGAAATCCCTGTGGAACAGGTTCGGGTGGGGGAGCTGGTGATCATCCGCTCCGGAGCAGGTATTCCGGTGGATGGTACGGTTCTTTCAGGGCGGGCTGCTGTTGATCAGAGCTCCTTGACAGGCGAAAGCGTTCCGGTGGAAAAGACCGTTGGGGACACCGTGGCTGCCGGCACCACAAACCGTGAAGGGTATCTGGAAATGCGTGCAGATCGGGTGGGTGAGGACACAACGCTCTCCCAGATCATTCGCATGGTAGAGGAAGCCGGTGGCTCTAAGGCGCCGATCGCACGGCTGGCAGATAAGATCGCCGGCATATTTGTTCCAGTTGTGATGACAATTGCTGCTGCCACATTTATTGTGTGGATGTTCGCGTCCCGGAATCTTGAGTTTGCACTAAACAGCGCTATCTCCGTACTGGTGATCTCATGTCCGTGTGCATTGGGTCTAGCCACACCGGTTGCCATAATGGTTGGCACTGGACGAGGCGCAGGAATGGGATTGCTGTTCAAGAACGCAGAGGCGCTTGAAAACCTTCACAAGATCGACACGATTGTTTTGGACAAAACGGGCACCTTGACACGGGGAAGACCGGAGGTGACGGATGTCCTGCCGGAAGGTATTTCCCAAGGAGAGCTGCTGTCCATCGCTGCGTCCCTGGAGGAGAAATCAGAGCATCCGTTTGCGGTGGCAATATTGGAAAAAGCAAATGATATTCCCAAGCAGAATGTTACGGAATTTCAGGTCTTGCCCGGGCTGGGCGTTTCTGGTATTATAAACGAAGAGGAATATTTCGGTGGCAACCGCCGCTTGATGGAACAGATCGGGATTGCTGTTCCTGGTTATGATGATCTGGCTGCCGTTGGCAAAACGCCCCTGTATTTTGCATCCAAAAAGCAGTTTTTAGGAGTGATCGCGGCTGCAGATGTGCTGAAGGCGGACTCTGCTGCGGCTGTGAAAGCAATGGATAATTTAGGACTGGATGTTGTGATGCTGACAGGTGACAATGGGGCAACCGCAAAAGCAATAGCTACTCAGGCTGGCATTACCCATGTGGTTTCCGATGTGCTGCCGGCAGATAAGGCCGGCGTGATCGCCAAGCTGCAGGGGGAAGGCCATAAGGTGCTGATGGTTGGGGACGGCATTAACGATGCCCCTGCATTGGTCACAGCCGATGTGGGTATGGCCATCGGCGCAGGAACGGATATCGCCGTGGAATCGGCAGATGTAGTTCTGATGAATCGCTCCTTGTCGGGCGTATCACAAGCGATTGCGTTAAGCAAAGCAACCATCCGCAATATTAAGCAGAATCTGTTTTGGGCATTCTTTTATAATCTGCTGGGCATCCCCATTGCTGCCGGTGTACTTTACCCGGCGTTTGGAATTCAGCTCAGCCCCATGATCGGTGCGGCAGCTATGAGCTTAAGCTCCGTATGTGTGGTAACCAATGCACTGCGGCTGAGAATGTTCAAACCGAAATCAGAGGCATCAACGCCCAATGAGGAAGTAAAGGAGAATACAGTTATGACAACGGTAATCAAGGTAGACGGTATGATGTGCACCCACTGCAAAGCCAGAGTTGAGGCGGTATGCAAAGCCGTTCCTGGCGCAGTAGATGCAGTGGTTGACCTGCAGGAGAAGACGGTCACAGTGACCGGCAACGCAGCTTTGGATGCGCTTAAGAAAAGCATTGTGGATGCTGGGTATGAGGTAATCGAATAAGTCCGGTTTATTGTACTTAACGAAAGATATACTGAAGCCATAATTCTTAGGGAGGCTTGGCTTATGTATTCCTTTTGTTATGTACACGGTCATATTCAGGTTTATGATTATCAAGGGAAATTCCTGTTTTCTGCGGATACGGAACGGGAAGCAAGAGAGGAATTGATGGAGTATGCGGAATCTGCGGCTTGACATTTGCTATGAAGGCACCCGCTATCGGGGTTGGCAGCGACTTTCCGGGGTAAACAATACCATCCAGGAGAAAATGGAGACGGTTCTCAGCAGGGTCCTTGATGAGCCGATTGAGGTTTCCGCCAGCGGACGAACGGATGCAGGCACCCACGCCATGATGCAGGTTATCAGCTTTCACTGTAACAGCCAGATGCCCTGCGAGGAAATTCTTTCCCGGCTGCGTTGTTATTTACCGGAAGATATCGGCGTATATTCCTGTAAGAATGTTTCTCCCAGATTTCATGCACGGCTGAATGCGAAGACGAAGACCTATCGTTATCGAGTATGGAACAGCAATCAGCCCTGTGTCTTTCAGCGGAAATTTGTGTATCAGGACAGTAGACCTCTGGATCTGAACCAAATGCAGCAGACTGCGCAGCTTTTTGTGGGAGAACACGATTTTTCCGCATTTTGCGCCAATCGGAGCCTGAAAAAGTCAACTGTGCGGTACATCCAGCAATTTGATATTTGCCGTGACGGGGAGGAGGTTACCTTTACGGTCACCGGAAACGGCTTTCTGCACCATATGGTTCGCATTATGGTGGGCACATTGCTGGAGGTGGGCAGGGGAGAGCGGCATGTTGATAGCATCCCCGCTCTATTTGGCGGAAAGCGCGCCGATGCCGGTGAGCTGCTCCCGGCCTGCGGCCTTTGTCT
The DNA here is from genome assembly GCA_045590835.1 of Faecousia sp. Lineage (GTDB taxonomy): Bacteria > Bacillota > Clostridia > Oscillospirales > Oscillospiraceae > Faecousia. Next base: position 6,405 of record JAZNRW010000051.1, on the reverse strand, counting down.
GATGGAGGTAAGCTATTGAATATTCAAATTTTTGGAAAAAGCAAATGCTTTGATACTAAGAAAGCCGAGCGCTATTTTAAGGAACGGCGTATCAAATACCAAATGGTCGACCTGCTTCGATTCGGCCTGTCCGGCAAGGAATTCGATGCGGTACTGCGGGGAATCGGCGGAATTGACAATCTGATTGACTGGAATGGAAAACACCAGGAAATTACGAATATGAAATATATGGACGACCCCATAGCCAAGGAAGACAAGGTCTTTGACTACCCGGAGCTCATGCGCACCCCTATTGTCCGCAACGGAAAGCAGGTCACTGTAGGGTATTGCCCGGACATCTGGCAGACCTGGGAGTGATATGATTTACAAAAGCAGTTTCTCTACTGAGAAACTGCTTTTGCGTTTATTTGGATTTTCTCTTGCAAAATAGACAAATTAGTGGTATTCTAGGAGGACACAATGACCAAAATTCTTGACACCATCAACCAGGTAGTCTGGGGCGTTCCGGCATTGGTGCTGATCATCGGTGTTGGATTGTATCTGTCGGTGGGTACCGGTTGGGCCCAATTTCGGCTGTTTCCTGCGGCACTGCGTCAATTTTTTAGACAATTTTCTAAGAATTCCGCACACTCCGGATATCGCGCCTTGTGTACCGCTCTGGCGGCTACCGTGGGAACTGGGAATCTGGCCGGTGTGGCAGGCGCAATTGCAATTGGTGGTCCGGGAGCAGTGTTTTGGATGTGGATGTGTGGAATATTGGGAATGACTACCAAATTTGCCGAGGCAACACTGGCCGTTCGCTACAGGAGCACTGACAGTAATGGAAACCCGGTGGGTGGTCCTATGTATATGATTCGTCAGGGAATGGGCGCAAAGTGGATGCCCATGGCTGTTCTGTACTGCATATTTGGACTTACAGCAGCATTTGGCGTGGGTTCGGCCACCCAAATCAACGCGGTGGTCGGCGGCATCAACAGCGCCTTACAATCGCTTCACATTCCACATTTGCCAGCGCTGGATCTGATCCTTGGCATCGTGTTCGCCGGTATTGTTCTGCTGGTGCTCTTTGGTGGCGCAGAACGAGTTGGGAGCTTTGCTGAACGGTTGATACCTTTCGCATCCTTGGCGTATATGTTGTTGTGCCTTGGCGCTTTGATCGTCTGCCACCGTGAAATTCCCAGTGCCTTTGCATCCATTGTGCGTGGAGCATGGAATCCCAGAGCGGCTACAGGCGGTGCTTTGGGTTCTTCCATCGTGGCGCTCCGTATAGGTGCATCCCGGGGCGTTTTCACCAATGAAGCTGGTATGGGAACCGCGTCAATAGCCCATGCTGGCGCTAAAGTAGACCATCCGGTACAGCAGGGGTTGATGGGGATTCTGGAAGTTTTTCTGGACACAATTGTGATCTGCACACTCACGGCATTAGTTATTCTTTGCAGCGGTATTTCAATACCATACAGCAATGATCTGGGTATCACCATTACTGCCGATGCTTTTTCCAATGTGTACGGTTCGTGGGTGAAGATACCGATCGCGATGTTTTTATGTTTGTTTGCATTTGCTACCATTATTGGCTGGGGTATGTACGGCGGCAGATGTGCGCAGTTTTTATTTGGCGCAAAGGCATGGCAAACCTTTGCGGTTTTGCTGACTTTTTCCATTACATTGGGTGCAATAGTCAAAACCGGAACTGTTTGGATGATTTCGGAAACCGTAAATGGCTTAATGGCTATTCCTAACCTAATTATGTTGCTATACCTGAGTCCTGAGCTATTCCGCCTGACTCATTTGTATATAAGCTGTTGCGGCAGGAACACTGCCCATGGAGGTACTTATGAAGATATCAATCAATGCAAACCGATGCGAACCTTCTCCTATGCGAAAATTCCACCCTCTGGCTGTGGAGGCAAAGAAGGCGGGTAAGAAGATCCACCACCTGAATATCGGACAGCCGGACCTTCCTACACCGGAGGCGTTTTACCGTGCTGTTAGATCCTTTGACGAAAAGACGCTGGCGTACGCTGCTTCTCCCGGCATGCCGGTTTTGATTGATGCGATCCGGGATTACTATGCCAAACTGGATGTGCATCTGGAGCAGAATGATATTTTTATTACCACAGGTGGCAGTGAGGCGTTGTTGTTTACTTGCCTGAGTATTCTGGACCCCTACACGGAAGTGATCATCCCGGAGCCATACTATCCCAACTACACAACTTTTGTACACGCTGCAGGCGGTGTGATTCGTGCGCTGCATACTTGTCCGGAAGAAGGCTACCACTATGCCGACAGAAAGCGCATTGAAAAGCTGATCACAAAGAATACCCGGGCCATTATGATTACCAACCCCGGAAATCCCACAGGTGTGGTACTGTCTCGGGATGAGATGCGCATGATCGCGGATATTGCGAAAGAGAATGACCTGTTCTTGATTTGTGATGAAGTATACCGTGAGTACTGCTACGATGATAGCTTCGGCATTCCCTGTATGGGCAGATTTAACGATATTGACGATAATCTTGTTATCATTGATTCTGTGTCCAAGCGGTTCTCCTCCTGCGGCGCAAGAGTGGGCTGTGTCATCACAAAGAACAAGGAATTGCAAGCAGCGCTGCTGAAATTCTGCCAATCCAGACTCTCGGTTGCAACACTGGACCAGATTGGCGCTGCGCAGCTGTATTCTGTGGATGAATCCTATTATACTGCATCTAAAGCGGAATACCGTGTAAGGCGTGATACCGTTGTGGAAGGTCTGCGTAAGATCCCCGGTGTGCTTGTGGAAGAGCCTATGGGCGCCTTTTATGTAATGGCGCGCCTACCGGTAGATAACAGTGATGCGTTCCAAAGGTGGCTGCTGGAGGAATTTGAAGAGAACGGAGAAACGGTGATGTTTGCGCCGGGAGCGCCGTTCTATGAAACGCCCGGCAGCGGTAAAAATGAAGTCAGAATCGCCTACGTTCTGAAGCAGGAGGAGCTTGCTCGCGCTATGGAGCTTTTGGGCATAGCGATTGCCAGATACCGCAAGGAACAGATGCACGAATAAGTATAATAAACCGGGTACAACGATCGTTGTACCCGGTCATATTATTCTTCTATCAGGGGAATCGATACAGTCCCGTCGTTGGATTTGAAACTGATTTTCATTGTGGTGATGAAATCATCATTTGCCTGTACCATAACTGCGTCACCGGGTGTCAGGCCGTAGGTAGCAAATATGGTGTAGCTGCTGGCGGCATCGGAGACAAAAATCCGAACATCCTGCACAGATTTATCGGTGTAAATAAGATACATTTGACCATCATTGCTTTCAATGACTTCTGCGATCTGGGTAAATTGTTTGGTATCGATGTCTTCAAACCGACTGGTTTGGATCGTTCCCAGGGGATTTCCTCGCTCAGCAGGGAAGTAATTGGGGTGAAGAAGCTGACTCAATTTTTCATAAGGGATTTCTACTGAAATAACGCCGGAAGAGTATGGGGCAATTTCATAGGGCTCAAAATAGAAGCACAGGCCGGTCTGGGAGAAGTACCAATCCTGATCCTGACTTTCATCCACGGCAAAGCGCTGCTTTACGGCTTCTTCATACCCTTCATACAGGTAGTTTTCGCTGGCCATTTCGGACAGTCCCGCCAGAACAAGGTCACAAAAATCTGATGTGGTGGCGTTGGAATTCATAATACTTCCCAAGGTCAGCACATCTCCTGTAATCAGATCGTAATTGGCAGAATGATAAGAGCGTTCCGGATGGAAGGCCCCGCTGTAGGCTGCGTTGGCGCCGAACATGCTCAACACGCTATGGTCGATCCGCATGGGGCTGTAGGTGACATGACACAGGTAAGGAATCCAATCACTTTGACCAGTGTAATCGTCCTTTGCTGCCTGCGCAATGGTTTCGGCGGCAGCGCGTGTTTCATCAACACGGTTCAGAAAGTCAATGATTACCTTATCTGCAACCTCCGGTTCTTGCAGCACCAGAGACATGCTCTGGTAGGTGTATTGAAACAGCACTGTTCCGTCATCGGCAGTTAAATCCTCTGTGACCGTAGGAACGGAAACGGCAGCCATGGTTGCCTGTGATATTTGGGCAGTTGTGTTGTCGGTAGAGGTTGGTGTGGTACTTTCGTTGGTAGTGTCAGAGGGGATGGTGGCATCTGTGTTTTTTGCAGAACAGCCTGTTATCGCCAGCACCATACATACAGAAAGAATGAACGCAACTGTTTTTTTCATTGTTTTCTCCTCCAAACCTTATGACTTTAATGATACTATATCATATTTCCCCGAAAACGGCAATGATATTCTTTTTTCGACATAGCCTGTTCTTGACAAAGATACTGTTTAGATGGTAAAATATTAAAAATTTCATATCACTGTGAACGGAAATAGTAACTTTTCCAATCCTTCAGAGAGTCTGGGGCATGGGCTGGAAACCCGGATGGTGTCGGGAAAGTGAATGTGCGTCCGGGAGTGAATCATTGTTTGAGTGATAAATAAGAGTGGAACCGCGAGTTTATTTGACCCGCCTCTTGTGCCGATGCATAAGAGGTGTTTATTTTTTTAATATATTAACATGGAGGAGCGCGTATGTATTTATATAATTCATTGACCCATAAGAAAGAATTGTTTGTGCCCAATTCCCCGGATGTGGTGAAGATGTATACCTGCGGACCTACGGTGTATCACTTTGCTCATATCGGAAATCTGCGGACCTATATCATGGAGGATGTGCTGGAGAAAACACTTCGGTACTTTGGCTATAACGTCAAGCGCGTTATGAATATCACAGACGTGGGCCATCTGGCATCCGACGCTGATACCGGGGAAGACAAGATGCTCAAAGGCGCAAAGCGGGAAAATAAGTCCATCATGGAGATTGCTCAGTATTATACTGACGCTTTTTTTGCTGACTGCGATAAGCTGAATATCAAGAAGCCCGATGTGATTGAGCCTGCCACAAACTGCATTGACGAGTATATCCACATGGTTACGACTTTGCTGGAGCAGGGTAAGGCCTACTTTGTTGGCGGCAATGTGTACTTTGACACCTCTACGCTGGATAAGTACTATGTTTTTAACGACCACGATGAGGAAGATCTGGCTACCGGCGTCCGGGAGGGTGTGGAAGAAGATACCAACAAGCGCAATAAGAATGACTTTGTACTTTGGTTTACAAAGAGTAAGTTCGAGGATCAGGCACTGAAATGGGATTCTCCCTGGGGAGTCGGTTATCCCGGCTGGCACATTGAGTGCTCCTGCATTTCTATGAAACACCTGGGCGAGGATCTGGATATTCACGCCGGCGGCATTGACAATGCATTTCCTCACCATACCAATGAAATTGCCCAGTCCGAGAGCTTCCTTGGTCACAAGAGGTGTAACTACTGGTTCCATGTTCACCACCTCAATACCAATGACGGCAAGATGAGCAAGTCCAAGGGTGAATTCTTGACGGTGAGCCTGCTGGAGCAGAAGGGATATAATCCTATGGCATACCGGCTGTTCTGCCTGCAGAGTCATTACCGGAGAAATCTGGTTTTCTCCTGGGAGAATCTTGACAATGCTGTGACCGCCTACGATAAGCTGGTAGCCAAGATCGCCGCACTGCAACCGCAGGGCGCAGTGGATGAAATCGAACTGCAGAAGCTGAAGGATCGCTTTGCAGGCGCATTGAACGGTGACTTGAACACCTCTCTGGCTGTTACCGCTGTGTATGATGTGCTGAAAGCCAAGGTAAGCGATGCTACCAAGCTGGCAGCAATTGCTGATTTTGATCAGGTACTAAGCTTGAACCTGTTGCAGGCGGCAGAAGTTGTCAGAGCTAAGGAAGCTGCTGAGGCGGCTGCATCTGCAGATCCGGAGATCGATGCACTGGTAGCTGCCCGCACACAGGCAAAGAAGGAAAAGAATTTTGCCGAAGCAGACAGGATTCGTGATGAACTGAAGGCAAGAGGTATTGAAATCATCGATACGCCCCAGGGCGCAAAATGGAGAAGAGTATGAAGTTGCTGATCCTTGACGGAAACAGTGTGATCAACCGCGCGTTTTTTGGCGTAAAGCCCCTTACCAATCGTGAGGGGCTTTGTACCCATGCCATTTACGGTTTCTTAAACATTCTGGAGAGGATGGAGCGGGAAGAGCAGCCGGAGGCTGTCTGTGTTGCGTTTGACCTGCATGGTCCCACATTCCGCCATAAGCAATACGATGGCTACAAGGCTACCCGCCATGGTATGCCGGAGGAACTAGCTCAGCAGATGCCTGTTATGAAGCAGGTTCTGAAGGCTATGAATATTCCCATCTATGAGTGTCAGGGGTGGGAGGCAGATGATATCATCGGCACTGTGGGTAAGATCTGCAGCAACAACGACTGGGAATGTGTGATCGTTACCGGTGACCGGGACAGTTTGCAGCTGA
>JAZNRW010000050.1:0-11608 GCA_045590835.1 Faecousia sp. | reverse complement strand
TCCCGCTCCATATTGACCATGTGGTTGCGGAGCAGGGTCTCTGCCTCCTCCTCCGTAATGCCATGCTCATTATAATAATCTACCATATCCGGAGGGCAGAATGTACCGAAGCCCACCGTATACTGGGCATAATCCCAGTATGGCTTCTGGCTGAAGCCTTCCTCTAATTTCAGAATGTTGATACATTCATCGCTTGCAGTAAATGCCGATTCGGCGCTGACGGGGAAGATTCCCACAGATCCGACGCCAAGCAAAATTACCATCGCTAACAGAAAACTGGTAACCCGTTTCATCACCGGTATTTGCTCCTTTCGATTGTGTTTCGACGATATTATACCAGACAAGCAGCGCAATTGCAACCCTTTTTTCGCATTTATTACATCTTTGTTACTCTTTTTTGCGATTATTTGTTTCTGTTTTTCCCTATTTTTCCTTATTTTCCATAATTTTCCTGTGGTTATTTGTCGTATTTTGTTTACATAATATTTAATCTCAGCTTCTGTTTCCGCCATTGCTTTTCCCGCATTTTTGTGGTAAACTGAACGAAACTTTAAAAGGAGGGCTCTGTTTTGGAACAGTGTAATGCCATGATTGCCATGAGCGGCGGCGTAGACAGCTCCGTGGCTGCGTACCTGATGATGCAGGCAGGGTACCGCTGTGCCGGTGCCAATATCAAGATGTGTGACAGAGCGTTGCTGGCTGGGGCTTACAGCGAACAGAGTATCCATGATGCGGAGGCGGTTGCCGCCCGATTGGGAATCCCCTTCTATTGCTTTGACGGGGTGGATGCGTTCAAAGACGCTGTCATAGATGATTTTATTACCAGCTATGAGGCAGGATTGACACCCAATCCCTGTATCCGCTGCAATAAGCAGATGAAATTCTCCTATCTGCTGGAGAAAGCGCTGGAGCTGGGCTTTGAAACTCTGGTCACAGGACATTACGCCCGGGTACGCTGGGATGAACAGACCGGAAGATATCTGCTGTACAAGGCCGCCGACGAAGCCAAGGATCAGACCTATTTTCTTTCCTGTCTGAACCAGCATCAGCTTTCCCATGTGCAGTTTCCCTTAGGCGAGCTGACCAAGGAGCAGGTACGGGCTCTTGCGGAAGAACAGGGATTTCTCACCGCCCGAAAAAAGGACAGTCAGGACATCTGCTTTATCCCCGACGGGGACTATGCGGCCTTTATCCGCCGCTATACCGGCAAAGATTACCCAGTCGGCGATTTTCTGGACCTGGACGGCAAAGTTGTGGGCAAACACAATGGCGCCATCTGCTACACTCTGGGACAGCGGAAAGGCCTTGGTCTTGCTATGGGTGCGCCGGTGTATGTATGCAGTAAGGATATGGATAAGAACACCGTCACCGTAGGTCCGGAGGAGGCGCTTTTTGCCACAACTCTCTTGGCAGACAGCTGGAACTGGATGCCTTTTGAAACCTTAACTGAGCCGATCCGGGTCATGGCAAAAGCCAGATACCGGCATATTCCTCAGCCCGCCACCGTATACCCGGCGGAAAACGGATTTGCCCGGGTGGTCTTTGATACCCCCCAGCGGGCCATCACCCCCGGCCAAACTGTGGCAGTTTACTGGGACGATCTTCTGGTAGGCGGCGGTATCATCCGATCCGTGCTTTAGTATAAAAAGCCTTTAACTATGTCAGAAATAAACACAGGAGCACGGCTATGAGCAATTTCACAAACACCAAAAAGAAACTATCCTTTGGCAAGCTTATTCTGTGGGTCCTGGGCATTTTTGTGGCCTTGCAGATCGCTTCCGGCGGAGCGTTTTTAGAGGGAATTCTTGAAGCATATCAGACCGGCGAGCAGAGGGATCCCACCTCCCCCACAGAGATCGTCTACAAGACCTATGTCGGCATTTCGGGACAGGATACGGAAGATAACGCCGGTGTTTTGGTAACATCTGTAGTAACCGACAGTCCTGCAGCAAAAGCGGACATTCAAGCAGGAGATATTATCACCGCAATGGGAACCCGGACGATCAGCAACAGCCTGGACTTTCAGCTGGCTATGGGCATTTATAGTCCCTGGGAGACTGTTGCGGTATCACTGATCCGTGATGGCGTGACAATGACGCTAAACGTGACGCTTGGTGAAAAAGCAGAAGTGGTTACCCATCCCCAAGGGGATGTGACCCAACCTCCGGAAACACAAAATGACGCCAACCAGTCTCAAAATACGGCACCACCCCAGAGCAGTATCGAAACATACGACAGGTATCCCTCCCTACCTGCCCAGCTGCGGGAGCACATTCTGATCGGCAGCAGGGACAGCGGCATCAGTGCTACCTTTACAGGGGATGTGCTGATCACTGTGATCTTTGTCAACGATCCCACCAGCACATGGACCGAAGATAAAATTGCCACCACAAAGGCCGGTGATAGCGCCATGACGGCGGAGATCCTGTCGGAAGCGGCATCCTATGGCGCAAATTTGAATATAACAATGGACTACCGACAGGCAACGGTGAATATAACGGAAGAAGCAGACGCCAAGACCTGGGCAGAACAAGTCATTGCCAGCGCCGGTCTGGGCAGCATATCCACCGCAAGCGCGGAGCTGGAGCGTACCAGTGGTGTGAAGGAAGCGCCGATCCTGTTCTATGTGAATGCAACAGAGCGATCTTATGCACTACCCAACAGCTGGGGAGACACAGAGTATGCCATTATCTGGAATTGCGGATCGGATACCATAACCTATCGGCACGAGCTGTACCACCTGTTTGGCGCGTCTGACTTTTATAGTCCCAGAGCAGTGATGGAACGCGCCCAGCGTTACTGTCCCAACAGCACTATGCTCTTCGATGAAAATGCGGTGACAGACGACCTGACAGCTTATCTCATTGGCTGGACAGATACCCTTACCGATAACGCGCTATCATTTCTGCAGGAAACGGCCCATGTGACGCCGGAGGATGCGGCACAGGAGCTTGAAAAAGAAACCTATACCGGCTATGTGGAAAACTGGGAGAAAAACGGAGACTACATTACCGGCTATCTGGACTTCGGTATTCTGGAAGGACAAGGCAAGGTCGTATATGCCGACGGCAGCTGGAAAGAGGGATATTTTGAATATGGCAACCTCATCCGTGGCCGGTGCAAAACCATATATGAAGACGGCAGCTACTATGAAGGAAACATAGCGCAAGGTTCCTGCAGTGGACAGGGCACGATGGTCTGGGCCGACGGCAGCTGCTATACAGGTCAATGGGAAAATAACCAATACCACGGTTATGGGAAGATTACATATGCCGACGGCAGCTGCTATGAAGGTAATTTTGATCACGGTGTTTACAGCGGACAGGGTACCTTGACCTGGCCCAGCGGCGACCGTTATGCCGGAGCTTTTGGGAATGGAAATTTTCATGGCTACGGCACATTTACCTGGGCCGACGGCAACTCCTTATCCGGCACATGGGAAAACGGCACTTGCATAGAATAAAAAGTAGGCTTCGCAGCATTCGGGTTCGCAACGAAATTTGATACAATCTGCTAAAGTGGCTTTCGGCGTCTGCCTAGTCAGTCGCAGATTGTTCGTATGTTTGTAGGATGAAGATGCGCGAATAGATTTAGGGCGTGTTGCAAGATACTGCAACACGCCCTATTTTAAATCTTCACATCCGGAAAATACTCCCGGACAAAGTCCACATCCTCCACCCGGAAGGACTTGCCGTTCAGGTAGTTCAGGCAGCCGGCATCAGTGGTAAACTGAAAGGTCAGCTTGTAGGAATACAGCGCCTGGTAGGTGCGGTCGAACCGCTTGTCCAGCTTGCCGTACTTGCCGTCACCCAGCAGTGGGTGACCTGCATGGGCAAATTGGGCGCGGATCTGGTGGGTTCTGCCGGTGATCAGCTCACACTCCACCAAGGCCAGTCCCTTGCTGCTGCCGAGGGTGATATAGTTGGTCCGGCAGGTTTTGGCCCCCGGCTGGGGTGTATCGGTGACGAACACCCGGTTTTTCTTGGCATCCTTAAACAGATACCCCTGCAAGCTGCCCTTGGTAGGCTTGGGCGCACCCTCCACGATAGCCAAATACCGCTTGTCCAGCTCCCGATCCTTGATCTTTTGGTTTAAGATCCGCAGGGTCTCCGCGTTCTTGGCTGCGATCACAATTCCGCCGGTGTTCCGGTCAATTCGGTTACACAGGGCCGGGGCGAAGGCGTTCTCCCCTCTGGGACTCCACTCCCGCTTCTGGTATAAATAAGCTTGAATGTGATCGATGAGGGTTCTGCCGTACTCGGCGCCGTCGTGGGGATGGACCGCCAGGCCGGGCCGCTTGTCTGCCAGCAGGATGTTTTCATCCTCGTATACAATATTTAATTTAGGAGTCGCCACCGTCAGGTAAGCATTGTCTTCCCGGGGAGCTTCGAAAAATTCGTCGTTGATATACAGCTGCAGCACATCCCCGGCGTTCAGCCGGGTGTCACGGTCTGCCCGGCCGCCGTTGCACTTGATCCGCTTGATGCGGATATATTTCTGCGCCAGAGAGGCTGGAAGCAACGGCACTGCCTTGCTCAAAAACCGATCCAGCCGCTGGCCGGCATCGTTAACGCCTATAGTGATCTCTTTCATAGTCTGCTCCGGTTACAGAAGGGTATTTTGCTGAAAATACTGATCCATCTGATCCGTAAATTCCTTAGCTGGGTTATAGCCCATCTTCCGCTGACGGTTGTTCATAGCGGCAACCTCCAGGATCACCGCCAGATTACGACCGGGCGTGATGGGAATGGTGTTCATAGGTACCTGCACACCCAGAATGTCCATATACTGATCTTCCAAGCCTAACCGGTCGTAGGCCTCGTGCTTGTCCCACTTGACCACATTGACCACCAGATTGATCTCGTTTTCCGCCTTGACAGCACCCATACCGAACAGTTTCGCCACATTGATAATGCCGATGCCACGCAGCTCCACATAGTTTCGGATCAAAGCAGGCGCTGAGCCGATCAGCGGACCACCGGAGACCTTACGGATCTCCACCGCGTCATCGGCAATCAAGCGGTGACCGCGCTTAAGCAGTTCCACTGCTGCCTCGCTTTTACCAAGGCCGCTCTCGCCCAGCACCAGCAGACCCTCGCCGTAGACCTCCATCAACACGCCGTGACGGGTAATTCTGGGGGCCAGCTGCGCGGACAAAAAGGCAATGATTGCCGAAACGATAGTGCTGGTGGCCTCACGGCAGCGCAAAATGGTCACATTGTGCTTTTGCGCCATCTCCAGGCACACAGGGTCTACAGGGTTATGGCGGGTCACCAACATGGCAGGAGACCGGTAAGACAAAAACCGGTCCAGAGTAATGGCCCGATCCGTGGGAGAGAGCTTTTCCAGATAGCTGACCTCCACGTTACCCATCACCTGCAGACGCATGGGTTCAAAATGGTCAAAATACCCTGCCAGCTGCAGTCCGGGTCTTGCCACATCCGCAACCGTCAGCTGAATGGATTCGTAATCGGTAGCGGCGTAAGCCACTTCCAGATCAAACTCCTTTATAAGAGTTGTCAGCGGCACGCTGTACATATTCACCATGTAGGTCCCCCCTCTTTGTGTTCCAATTTAGAAATATTATAGCGGGCAACAGGCAGAATATCAACATTATTTTGAAAAAACAAAAAAATTCCAAAAAAACACTTGCATTTTGGAAGAAACTCTGCTATCATATCTAAGCGCCTGTTTTGGGGCGTATAAAATGATTGATCGTGCAGATAGGAGGTGCAGCAGAATGGCGAAGTGTGATTATTGTGGCAAGGGCGTTACCTTTGGTATTAAGGTTTCCCACTCCCACAGACGTTCCAATCGAACCTGGAAACCCAATGTAAAGCGGGTCAAGGCCATTGTCAACGGTACTCCGTGCCATGTGTACGCCTGTACCAGATGCCTCCGTTCCAATAAGGTCGAGCGGGCTATCTGATTCCCCTGCGCTGATTACGGCATTGCGTTACGCAATGCCGTTTTTTGTTCGTGCTGCAAAAACAAACCGGTGCTGACGCACCGGTTTGTTTTTATGTACTTATCTATCAGTTGCCAGCTTGTTCAGATCGCTCTGCATCATACAGTAATTTACAATCCCCAAGCCTATCAGACCCAGAATCAGATACAATACGGAGTTATCTTTGTGGGGAATTCCTTTTTCCTGACAGCCGGCAGCAAATTTCTGCTCGGACAGGAAGAATCCCAGGAAGGGCAAAAACAGCATCAGCACAATCTCCAGAACTGCACTGTCGGAAGGATCCTTCACAGATACAGACTCGCGAGCCATGCAGATCACCCAGTAGATACCGTAAATACCGCAGGTAATGATGGTCAGGATAATGCAGGTTACAATGTTTCGGGATTTAATTTCCATATTTTTCGCCTCCTTCTCCGTAATTTTAACATAATTACAAATAGCTGTCAATTCAGTTTTGAATTATTTTTATAATGGATACTCCTTCCTTTAGCCAGTTGATTTTTTCTTTTTCGCACAGTACAATAACATCAATCTGTCATAGGAGGGATCTGTCTATGCTGTCTGCCACAGAGCATCGCCGCTTGCGCAACCTGATACTGCTGACCGGCGGCATACTTCTAATCGGTATAGGTCTGTATATTCTGGCACGGGCAGGAAGACCGGTTCCCTGTGTGTTTCATCTTATCACCGGACTGTCCTGCCCCGGCTGCGGTAACACCCGGGCGGTTCTTTCCCTGCTGAAGCTGGATCTCTCCGGCGCGCTGTCATATAATATGCTCTTTCCGTTGGAATGTTTTTATTTGGGTTGGGTTTATCTTCACAGTGTCAGGAGGTATTGGAAAGTTGGTCATCTGACCTATTCCCCTCCCCTGCCTGTTCTCGATTGGGGAGTACTCATCCTGACCCTTTTGTGGTGGGTCATCCGTAATATCTTACATATATAAACCCGGGAAGGCGCTGCCTTCCGGGGCTTCATTTTATTCGGTTCGCAGGGCCACCACAGGGTCTTTCTTGGCAGCGCTCCTGGAGGGAATGATGCCGGAGATCAGGGTCAGCGCCACGCTGATGATCACCAGTACCACCGCCACCTGGGGCGGCAGGACGGCTTTCAGATTCGGCAGACCTGTCAGATATGCAATCACCGCATTGATGGGGATGCACAGAAGATAGGTCAGCCCCACTCCCAAAAGTCCCGAGGTGAAGCCTATGATCATGGTCTCTGCATTGAACATACTGGACACATTTCGTTTGGATGCGCCGATGGCCCGCAGGATTCCGATTTCCTTTGTCCGCTCCTGAACGGAGATCAGGGTGATCACGCCAATCATAATGGAGGACACCACCAGAGAAATTGCCACAAATGCGATCAGTACATAGGTAATGGCATTGATAATCGTAGTAACAGAAGACATCATGATTCCCACGTAATCGGTGTAACGGATCTGTTTCAGTTCCTCCACCGTATCATTATACTCGGCAATGATTTCCTCCAGAATATCCTTGTTTTCAAAGCTGGAGGCATACAGGTTAATGGTAGCAGGGTCATCTAGGTCCACATCATTTAAGATACGCAGATTCTGTTCATAGGTGGAATCGGAAAACTCCATAATCTCATCATAATACAAGGCGCACTGTTCTTCGGTATAGCCAGCCATAGCCATCTGCAGGCCACCGATCAGCTGTTCCTGGGTCATCGCTGCGGTTTGTTGCTGCACCTGCTGGGCCATCTGCTGTCTAACCTGCTGCTCGATCATCTGACCAAACAGTTCGTGAAGATCTTCATCATTCATGGACGTGATATAGGTCTCAATCTGGTCTGTATTCATACCAGCCTGCTGGCTCAGGCCATCGATCATGGTCTGCTCCATTTCGGCACGGTCCATGGTGCTGACGGTCTGCTCCACAGCCGCATCCAGCTGCTCCTGTGAGGGAATACTCAGAATCTTCACATAGGCCTGCGCCTGCTCCTCCGGAGTCAGTTCTGCAATGTATTCCCGGAATGCCGCCTGCTTATCTGCATCGGTCAGGCTCGCATTCTCCTTAAAGGGCAGGCCGGTAAAGATATCTATGCCGAACTGTTCTTTCTGGGCGCGGAGTGCTTCACTTTGACTACTCTTATCTGCCACATACTCCGTCAGTGCCTTGGTATAACCGATGGCACCGGTGAGCATAGAGGAAGAAGCCTTTTCACTGGGACGGATAATACCGGTGACCTTCAGCTTCAGCGCGTTATCATACAGATACCGCAGGCCGCCCTCTGTATCCCGCAGGTCCACATACAGGCCGGTAGCTTCATCCAGACTATAGCAATCTCCGCTGAGAATCACCCGGAACTCCATATCACACAGCTCTTCATAACTCCATTTTTTCTGTTCTACGGCGATCTCTTCGCCCTCTTGCACCGCCTGAAACACTTTCTCGACTTCCTCTTCCGTTTGCAGGCCCAGGGCGTAGAGGGACATATCATCCAGTTCGTTGTTTTCATCCACCACCAGCACGATCTCTTCGAAGCTATTGGGCCAGCTGCCGTAAATCACATCGTATTGATTTTCCAGCACTGGATTGATGAGCTTGCCGTCTTTTCCGGATAGCATCTCACACCAGAGGTTCGTCTGACCGGGCATCATACTGGGCATAGACGCGCCGCCGAAGGAGGCGGTCATATTGTCCCGCATATTCATCATAGCGGTCATATCCATACCCATATTCTCTGCAATGGCCTTGCTGAGCAGCTCTTCCGTATCGGAGTAGAGGATCTTCCCATCCGGGTCTTTGGTATATACCAGTAGATCCATATTATAGGTGTACTGGATACCGGTGAGTGCCTGATCCAGGTTGTTCTCCCCTTGGGTCTGCTGCAGTCTCTCATCCAGGTAAGCCTTGAAAGACAGCAGGTCATTTTCGGTGGATTCCAGCGTATTGAGAGCATTGATCATATCCAGCATCACAGACTGAGAGTAAACCGCATCCAGCTCATGGGCATCGCTGTCATTGGAAGCAACCCCCATGAAGGTCTGCATTAAGGTGCCGATGTCCACCATAGTAGCTTCAATGGTCAAAGGATAAGATGCCAGGGTATCCTCCTG
Source organism: Faecousia sp. (assembly GCA_045590835.1). Lineage (GTDB taxonomy): Bacteria > Bacillota > Clostridia > Oscillospirales > Oscillospiraceae > Faecousia. The sequence continues at coordinate 2,554 of JAZNRW010000050.1, read as the reverse complement.
CACGGTGTTGATATAGGTGGTCATACCCTGGGATACCGCATAGATCAGCGCAATGCCGATAATGCCAATAGAACCGGCAAAGGAGGTAAGGGTGGTTCTTCCCTTCTTGGTAAACAGGTTCTTTAAGGAAAGTCCAAAGGAGGTAGCAAGGGACATGGATGGCTTCCGCTCCCTGCGCTTGCGCCCAAACATTGCCATCTGCTCCTGCTCCCGGATCGCTTCCAGCTCCTGCCGGGTCAGCGGCGCCGTATCGCTGGTGATCTCACCGTCCAGCATCCGGATGATCCGGGTGGAGTAGCGCTCAGCCAGATCCGGATTGTGAGTGACCATGATCACCAGCCGGTCCTTGGCCACTTCCTTCAGAATTTCCATTACCTGCACACTGGTTTCCGTATCCAATGCGCCGGTGGGTTCGTCCGCCAGAATAATATCCGGATTATTGACCAATGCTCTTGCAATGGCCACCCGCTGCATCTGGCCCCCGGACATTTGGCCGGGGCGTTTGCGCAGCTGATCGCCCAAGCCCACGGTTTCCAGCGCCTGCTTGGCTCTCTGGCGACGCTCCCGCTTGGACACACCGGACAGGGTCAGCGCCAGCTCCACATTCTGCAGCACGCTTTGGTGGGGAATCAGATTGTAGCTCTGAAACACAAAGCCGATGGAGTGATTCCGGTAAGTGTCCCAATCCCGATCCCGGAAGTCCCGGGTGGAGCGGCCGTCGATCACCAGATCGCCGGCGGTATATTGGTCAAGACCGCCGATGATATTGAGCATTGTGGTCTTACCGCAGCCGGAAGGGCCAAGGATCGAGACAAATTCATGTTGGCGGAACTGCAGGTTGATTCCCCGCAGAGCACGTACCGTATTGTCTCCGGCGGCATAGTGTTTTGTGATATTTTTCAGTTGCAGCATGGTAACTTTCCTTTCCGGGTAACTGAAAACGCAGACTCCCCGCCGGGAGCCTGCGTTCTATTTGTGCTCCTTTTGAGCGTTTATGACTTATTCTTTTTGCGGAACTGGCTGAAGGTAGCCTTTTTCTCGGTGCCCTTTATTAGTCTTTGGATATTGCTCCTGTGCATAAATACGATCCACCATCCCAGCAATATTCCCATCGCAGCCACAAAAGGTGTTTGCCGGTGGAGGATTCCAAATATGACGGTAAATGTCAGCGCTCCCAAAATGGAGCTTAAGGAAACATAGCGGGTCAGCCACAGGCACAGGGCGAACACCGCCAGCACCAGCAAACCACAACGCCAATCCGCCATCAGCGCAATGGAAACGCCGCACAGCACGCCTTTGCCGCCCTTAAAGCCCAGCAGCGCCGGGAAGTCATGTCCCAGAGTCACTGCCACAGCGCCCAGCAGCAGACCTTCATACGCCAGACCGTGGGGCAAAAGCAGGTACTTGCCCACCAGACAAGCAAGAATGGTTTTGAATACATCGATAGCCACCACCAGCAGGCCGCTGGACGGCCCAAAGCGCCGCATGAAATTGGTCAATCCCGCATTGCCGCTGCCGTGGTTACGGATATCATCCTTGCCCAACAGTATGGATATACTGACTGCGCCGTTTAAGTTACCCAGCAAATAGCCGGTCAGCAGGGTCAGCATAACTGCCATTACCATGGTTTACTCCTCCTTATCTCCCTTCTGGCGGATGGTGATCCGCACAGGTGTGCCCTTCAGTCCAAACACCTCACGGATCTGGTTCTCCAGATACCGCTGATAGGAGAAGTGGAACAGCCGGGCATCGTTGCAGAAAATCACAAAATGCGGGGGCTTGGTGCCGGCCTGGGTCATATAATAGATCTTCAGCCGGCGGCCCTTGTCGGTGGGAGGCTGCACACGGGCGGTGGCCTCAGCAAGAATGGAATTCAGCGCGCCGGTGGTAATCCGGCTGGTATTCTGCTTATGGACCTCCTGGATCACATCAAACAGCTTATCCACCCGAGAACCGGTGAGCGCAGACAAGAACACCACAGGAGCGTAGGTCATATAGCTGAGCCCGTCCCGTACTGCCAGTTCTTTATCTCGCATGGTGTTGGTTTCCTTATCGGCAACCGCGTCCCATTTGTTTACAACGATGATGGCCGCTTTACCAGCCTCGTGGACAAGGCCGGCGATCTTTGTGTCCTGGTCGGTAACACCGTCGTTGGCATCCACCAGGATCAGGCACACATCCGCCCGCTCGATGGCGGCGATGGTACGCATATTGGAATACTTTTCGATCACATCATCCACACGGCTCTTCCGGCGCATGCCGGCGGTGTCGATGAAGCAATACTTACCTGTTTCGTTTTCAAATTCCGAGTCAATGGCATCCCGGGTGGTACCTGCCACATTGGACACGATCACCCGCTCCTCTCCGAGAATCCGGTTTAAGAGGCTGGACTTGCCCACATTGGGTTTACCCACAATAGCGACTTTAATGATATCGCTTTCTTCCTGGTCCTCATCTGCCTCCGGGAACTGCTCCAGACACCAATCCAGCAGATCACCGGTGCCGTGGCCGTGAACCGCAGACACCTCAAACAGATCGCCGATACCCAAGCTAT
>JAZNRW010000049.1:0-3483 GCA_045590835.1 Faecousia sp. | reverse complement strand
CCGCCGACGGCTATGACTTTATCCTGCCTCCCCACATGCTGGAGTACCAGTGCGGCGAGACTGCGGGCCAGTTCCCCAAGTTCGCCGACGAGGTCTACAAGATCGCCAACCCCACCGATGACCGTGTCCACTATATGCTCCCCACCGCCGAAGCCGCGCTGGCCTCCGTGTACCGCGATGAGATCTTGAACGAGGCAGACCTGCCCAAAAAGTTCTTCGCCTACACCCCCTGCTTCCGCCGTGAGGCAGGCAGCCATCGCGCCGACGAGCGTGGTATGGTCCGGGGTCACCAGTTCAACAAGGTAGAGATGTTCCAGTTCTGCAAGCCCGAGGATTCCGATGCCGCATTCGACGAGCTGGTTTCCAAGGCAGAAAAACTGGTCGAGGGATTAGGCTTCCACTTCCGCACCGTGAAGCTGGCTGCCGGTGACTGTTCCGCATCCATGGCCAGAACCTACGATATTGAGATTCTGATCCCCTCCATGGACGGCTACAAGGAGGTCTCCTCCGTGTCCAACGCCCGTGACTACCAGGCCCGCCGGGGCAATATCCGCTTCCGTCGGGAGGAGACCGGCAAGCCGGAATTCCTGCACACCCTGAACGGCTCGGGTCTTGCCACTTCCCGCATTTTCCCCGCTCTGGTGGAGCAGAACCAGAGAGCAGACGGCTCCATTGTAGTGCCCGAGGTGCTGCGGAAGTATCTGGGCGGTCTTGAAATCATCGAGAAGAAGTAATTCTTTGTAATATTATGTAAACCTAAGGAGGAACCACTATGAAAAAGAAAAAAATGTTCTCATGGTTAGAGGAGTTCAAGGAGTTTGCCATTAAAGGCAACGCCATGGCTCTGGCTGTTGGTACCATCATCGGCGGCGCATTCTCCACCATCACCAAAAGCCTGACCAATGACCTGATCATGCCCATTGTCAACATCTTTATGGGCGGCACCGATTTTTCCGATGCCAAGATCATGCTGCCCCGGATGCCCTGGGTAGAGCCTACCTTTGAAACCGTGGTCAATGCCGACGGCGAAGAGGTGGTGCAGCAGGTTTATAATTATCTGACCTATGGCAATTTCATCTCCGCCATCATCAATTTCCTGATCCTGGCGCTGGTGGTATTCTGGATCGTAAAAATCGTGAACAAGGTCTCCGAGCTGGGCAAGAAGAAGGAAGAAGCTCCCGTCGAAGAGCCCGCGCCTGCCGCTCCCTCTGCTGAGGAAGTGCTGCTGACTGAGATCCGGGATTTGCTGAAGGAGAAGTAAGCTATGAAGCAGGCCGCAAAGCTGCTGATCTGTTTTTTGGCATGTTTTGCTTTGTTGACAGGCTGCGGCGCAAAGGCGGAGACCTTTACCTGCAAGGACCTTACTTTGCAGTTGCCGGAGGGGTATCTGGATCTGCTGGAAGAAACCGGTGAATCGGATGCCGACTTTCTGCTTGGACGGGATAAAGTGATCGTCAAAGGCATTGCTGAGGACAAGTCCTCCCTGCTGGAACTGGATGCCCGCTGGACGCTGGAGCGCTATGGACAGTTTGTCTTGCAAGCCAACAACCTTTCCTGTTCCTTAGAAGACTCTGAGGTTGGCTACCGCTTCACCTACGAAGCCCCGGTGGACGGCGCTACCTATACCTACATAGGTATCCTCTGGGAAGGGGATGTCCACTACTGGATGGTGCAGATCTACTGTCCTACTGAGGTGTTTGCCGGCAAGCAGCAGGAGATCCTGAACATTTTGGATAGCCTTTCTTAAAAAATTATTATGTAAACCACCGTATCCCGCCGGGATTCGGTGGTTTTTTCTTGCACTGCTGCCCCATCTTTGCTATAATACAGAAAAAGGAGGGAAGGATATGGCAAAGCTTACAGACCCGGTCACCATATTAAAGGGTGTTGGCCCCACAAAGGCCAAGCAGTTTGCTGCCCTGAATATCTTCACTTTGGAAGATCTCATTTGTCATTTCCCCCGGGCGTATGAGGATCGCACCAAGCTGGTTCCCATCGAAAAGCTGGAGCCGGATGTGCCTGCCTGCTTTAAGGCCATGGTAATGAACGCCCCCAGAACCTCCCATATCCGTAAGGGTCTGGATATCACCAAGGTGCAGGTGGCTGACCACACCGCCCGGCTGACGCTGACCTTTTTTAATCAGAAATTTACCGCCGAGCAGCTGCAATACGGCAAGGAGTACATCTTCTACGGAGCGGTTTCCGGGGATTTTATCGGCTATAACATGACCAGCCCGGTGTTTGAATCTCTGGACAGCACGCCCCTGACCACCAGGCGGGTGCTGCCCATATACCCCTTGACCGCAGGGCTTTCCAACGCCTCGGTGCTCAAAGCGGTGCGGCAGGCGCTGGCCATCTGTGACCCGCCCCGGGAGATTTTGCCGGCGCAGGTGCGGGCAGAATACGGGATCTTGCCGGCTGACAGAGCCTACACCGCCATCCACGAGCCTGCCTCCATGGAGGAGGCGGAGCTGGCAAAAAAGCGGCTGATCTTCGAGGAGTTCTTCGTGTTCTCCGCCGGTCTGGCGCTTATGCGGGCGTCCCGGGCCATGAAGACCGTATCGGCTTACAAACATTTAGACTTGTCTGGTTTCTATACTGCTCTGCCCTTTACCCTCACTGGGGCACAGAGCAGAGCCATTTCCGAAATTTCTAACGACTTGCAGCGGGGCACACCCATGAACCGGTTGGTGCAGGGCGATGTGGGCAGCGGCAAGACTATGGTGGCTGCGGGCGCAGCATATCTTGCCATTCAAAACGGTTATCAGGCAGCGCTGATGGCACCCACGGAAATTCTGGCCGAGCAGCATTACCACTCTCTTTCCAAACTGCTGTCCGGCTTGGGTATCCGGGTGAGTTTGCTCACCGGATCTATGACCCCCAAGCAGAAAAAACTCCTCCGGGAGAGAATCGCCGCCCACGAAACCGATCTGGTCATCGGCACCCACGCTTTGGTCTCCGACAGCACCGTGTTTGCCGATCTGGGTTTGGTAATCACCGACGAGCAGCACCGATTCGGTGTAGGGCAGCGCTCCAGGCTGGCTGGTAAGGGCGCAGACCCCCATTTGCTGGTGATGTCTGCCACCCCCATCCCCCGGACATTGGCGCTGCTGATGTACGGAGATCTGGAGGTATCCATTCTGGACGAGCTGCCCCCGGGCAGAGAGCCGGTGGAAACCTTCCTGGTGAACGAATCCTACCGGGCCCGGCTCAACGGCTTTATCCGCAAGCAGGTGGCCGAGGGGCATCAATGCTTTGTGGTGTGCCCCGCGGTGGAGGAAAGCGAAGAGCTGGGTATCAAAGCCGCCACGGTCTGGGCGGAAACATTGCAGCAGACGGTTTTTCCTGATCTGCGGATCGCCCTGCTTCACGGCCAGATGAAGGGCGCGGAAAAGGAAGCGGCCATGGCGGCTTTTGCCAGAGGGGAAGCCGATGTGATGGTGGCCACCACGGTCATTGAAGTGGGCGTGGATGTACCAAACG